>CAJCJB010000137.1 GCA_903970545.1 Candidatus Saccharimonadota bacterium
GTACGACAGCGCCACGTGGACCATTACGTGAAGAAAATCCTAATGGTGCTCCCAAAATTGCTCCTGGAGTATCTCCTTTAACACCTGAAAGATTTAATCAGGTTTCTATTCCCAAAGAAAACATGGAGAAGATTGCTGAAGCAAAAAGTCCAACAAGATTTAGCCCTGAATACCAACCTGTGAGAAATAATTATAGTAGCGGGATGCAAGAGAATAACACAATAAGGCAAAATAATTATAACTCGAATCCTACAAGGGCTAACTCAGGAGAAAACAACGTGGGTAGTAGGTCAAGGGTAAGTGAAGAAAGTAGTCAACAAAGACCGACAAGATGGTATAATAGTTCAAGTGAAAACAACACATCTCGTTCTAATGATAGTTATTCTTCTCCTTCGCGCAGTAGTGGTAGTAGCTGGGGTGGCAGTAATAGCGGCTTTGGAGGTGGAAGCCGCGGTGGTGGAGGTGGAAGTTTTGGTGGCGGAGGTGGTGGACACGGAGGTGGTGGAAGACGCTAAACCTTTCTGTTCTAAATATATTTCGTTTAATTTTTAGTACTAACAATTTTATAAGTAAAATTATGATTAGGAAACCCTTTGCACTTTTTGCAGCACTAACAAGCATGGTTGTGGTAGCGCAAACCGATATTGATGCGATGCGTTATTCGCAAACACAATCATATGGAGATGCTCGTTTTATGGCAATGGGTGGGGCTTTTGGCTCTTTAGGAGCAAATGTTTCTTGCATGAATTTTAATCCTGCGGGGATTGCTATGTATAAAAAAGGCGAATTTGTTTTTACTCCCGGTGTTCAACTTCAATCTGCAAATGCAACATCTTACGGTACCAGTGCATCTGATTTTTCATCTAAATTAAATATTTCCAACATTGGTTTTGTTGTCGCATGGGATCAGCAACAAAGAAGTTACCAACCACAACCTAATTATGGCGGCGGCGGGTATGGTCCGGGTTATGGTGGTGGTAGAAATAGAAGGCAGAACCAACAACCCCGACCACAAAATAGTACACCAAGCTTGCACCGTTGGTCTTTTGGTATGGATTATAATCGTATAGCTGATTTTAATTTTCATACTACTATTAATGCTTTTGTACCTGCTTCAAATTCTATTATGAGTAGTATGGCTAACGCAGCTAATGGAAATTCACCTGGTAATTTTAATCCGTTTTATGAAGGACTAGGCTATAATACTGGGTTAATTAATCCTGTAAGTAACGGACAGTATGATTCTTTAAGCACTCAATATCAGGGTTTAAATACTTTTCCTGCCACTCCACCTGGCTTGGTTTACCAAACAACAAAAAGCATCCAGTCGTCAGGTCGTACAGGAGAACTTGCTTTTGCTTTAGCACACAGTTTTGGCGATAAGTTTTATTTAGGTGGTACTATCGGTGTACCTATTATAAAATATAATTATCAATCTACATATACAGAATCTGATTATAAAAATGTAGGACCTGTCTTTCAATCTTTGCAATATCAGGAAAGCATTGCCACTACTGGTGCGGGAATAAATTTTAAACTGGGGGGGATTTATCGTTTTAATTCAGGAATTAAAATTGGTTTATATGGACAAACGGCATCTTATTATAAATTGACCGATAATTACCAAAATACTATGACAGCCAATTATGACTCTAGTCAATATAACAATTCGGCTACTTCGCCTGCCGGAACTTATACATACAAACTTCGTACACCAGGTAAAGCGGGTGTAAGTGTTTCTTATGTGTTTAAAAAACTGCTTGCCTTTAGTGTGGATGGAGAATATGTAAATTATTCAAATGCAAGATTTAGTGATAATTTAGGCTCTTTTACCTCGGTAAACCAAACCATACAACAAAAATATACCGGTACAGCTAATTTAAAAGCCGGAGTAGAATTAAATATGAGACCTGTTGTATTTCGTATGGGTGTTGCCAGTTATGGTTCTCCATTTGGAAATGTGCTTAGCGGACAATTTGTTCGAAATTCTTTATCTGGCGGTATAGGGTTTAGAGGTGCGCATAAAGTATATCTCGATTTAGGATTTGTTTATACATTATGGAGTGAAACATACTATGTTATAGACCCCTTGTATGTAAATCCTTCTAATATCAATTATGCTAAAACATATATTACTGCTACATTGGGAATAAAATTTAATTAAATTATTCTTAAATATATCGTAATACTTATTTCTCTACTTTTACTTTAGTTCTGTAAATCTTTGTTGATGTAAGAATATCTAATTAATTCAACATTTCACATTCTTAATATATCTTAGTACCTTTAGTAGCCGAAATTTTTTATGGAAAAGAGTATAAACGAAGAGCAGGAGAAGAAAGAAATTCTTAGCAGATACAAGAAACTACTTACCGCATCGCGCCGCCGATTGGAAAAAGGCGATAAGGAACTTATACGCAAAGCATTTGAACTAGCTGTGGAAGCGCATAAAGATATGCGCCGTAAATCAGGTGAACCTTATATATACCATCCCATTGCCGTTGCACAAATCTGCGCCGAAGAAATTGGACTTGGTACCACATCTATCATTTGTGGTTTATTGCACGATACGGTAGAAGATACCGAAATTACGCTGGCCGATATTGAAGGTATGTTTGGTGAGCGTGTGGCTAAAATTATAGACGGGCTCACAAAAATATCGGGTGTATTCGACCAAACATCTTCTTTGCAGGCAGAGAATTTCCGTAAGATGCTGCTTACCCTTAGCGATGATATTCGGGTAATACTTATCAAACTTGCCGACAGGCTACACAATATGCGTACCCTTGATAGTATGGCACGCGATAAGCAAATTAAAATTGCATCTGAAACACTTTACTTATATGCCCCGCTCGCACATCGTTTGGGGCTGAATGCCATCAAAACAGAACTCGAAGATTTGGGTTTAAAGTTTACCCACACAGATGCATACAACGAAATACTTTTAAAGCTTGAAGAGTCTGAACCCGAAAGAAAGAAGTTCATTCAAAAGTTCATAGAGCCTATTAAGGATATATTAAAGGAACAGGAGTTTAAGTTTAAAATATTTGGCAGACCAAAATCCGTTTACTCTATCTATCATAAAATAAAAAACAAAGGTGTTCCGTTCGAAGAAATTTACGACCTGTTTGCTATTCGTATTATAATTGATAGCCTCCCTGATGAGGAGAAATCAGATTGTTGGCGCATCTATTCTATCATTACTGATTTTTATCACCCAAGTCCTGAACGTTTACGCGATTGGGTTTCTACCCCCAAAGCCAATGGCTACGAAAGTTTACATACTACCGTTATGGGACCCGAAGGTAAATGGGTTGAGGTGCAGATACGTACCGAGCGAATGGATGAAATTGCCGAGAAGGGATATGCTGCGCATTGGAAATATAAAGATAAGGCAAATGATAAAGAAAGTCAGTTGGAAGAATGGATTGCTAAAATTCGTGAGATGCTGGAAAGCCCGGAAGAGAATGCCTTAGACTTTATTGATGATTTTAAACTGAACCTTTTTGCCGATGATATTTTTGTATTTACCCCCACAGGTGAAATGCGCACCATTCCTGCCGGTTCTACCGCATTGGATTTTGCCTTTGAAATACACAGCAAAGTGGGTGAACATTGTATAGGTGCTAAAGTAAATCACAAACTGGTTCCGCTAAGTTATGTGCTTAAAGGTGGCGACCAGGTTGAACTACTTACATCTAAAAAACAAAACCCAAATGATGATTGGTTGGGTTTTGTGGTTACTGCCAAAGCAAAATCGAGGATAAAACAAGCATTAAAAAATGAGAGAAGAAAAATTGCCGATGAAGGAAGAGAAATACTGGAAAGAAAATTCAATAAACAAAAGTTAGATTTTACTGTTCAGAACATTGATGAGTTTACCAAGTTCATGAAGCTTCCTTCTTCTATGGAACTTTTTTATCGCGCTGCTAAAGATGTAGTGGGTATAACTGAAATAAAAGACTTTATAAACTTTAAACTTCATCCCGAACAGTACGTTACCAAAAAAATAGAGAAGCAACATACCGTTGATGATATGGTAACACAAGCGCGCGGTAAAAGCGACATGCTTGTGATAGGTGATGATATGCAACAGCTTGATTATAAACTTTCTCCTTGTTGCAGCCCCATTCTAGGTGATGACGTGTTTGGTTTTATTACCGTTGGTGAGGGTATAAAAATACATCGTGTTAATTGTCCTAATGCAGCTAAGTTGCTTGCCAACTATGCATACCGCGTAGTAAAAGCAAAATGGAACAGCGATAAACTTCTTACCTTTTTATCAAGCGTTAAAATTACCGGAACCGATGCAATGGGTATTGTAAACAACATCACGAAAGTAATTTCTACACAACATAATGTAAATATGCGCTCCATAACCTTCGATACCGAAGATGGTATTTTCGAAGGAACTATTATGGTTTATGTGCATAGTACAGAGCACTTAACCCAACTGATTAATAATCTTAAGAAAGTTCCGGGCGTAATAAATGTACAACGCATTGACGGAGACAATAAGCAATAAATAGAGTTTAATGCAAAAAAAACTTCCGCTATATATATCGCTTATCACAGCGGTGCTGGCAGTAGTTTTTTATTTCCTTTCCTATCCTTCAGCCAACACTATTAAAGACCAAACAGAAAAGCATCTGCATAGGCTTGAACAGAAAGCAAACATCCAGTTAGATTCTATTCATCAGCATTTACATCATTCTACTAAAAAGAATTTTGTGGAATATTTAGCGAAAGAATATGCAACCACGTTTAATGAAAGAGGAATAACCTATTTTATTTATGAGAATGATAGCCTACAATTCTGGACAGACAATCATCCGGCAGTAGAAAACTATATGCTGAATATATGCCTGGAAAAACGTTTGGTAAAACTAAAGAATGGATATTACGAAGTTATACGCCATCCTAAAAATGCGTATAGTCCTTTTCAATTATACGCATTGGTTTTAATAAAGAACAACTTCCCCTATGAGAATAAATACCTAAAGAATGAATTTAATAAAAAGCTTCGCATCCCTGATGGAGTTTCAATAAACGATAATGAACAAAATCATTCTATTCAGATTTCTAACTACCAGAGTTTACCTGTATTTAGCATAGATATACAGGAAAAGGTAAGAAATCAATTTACTTCCTTTCTCTCATTCCTATGTTTATGCGTTTCTCTTTTTAGTGTCCTATTTTTCTTTAAAAAGAGATTTGTACAACGTGAACCTCTAAAATGGATTGCCTCTGTTCTATTTGCTATTGCCTTACTGTGTTACTTTATCTTTCAACTAAATGTATTATACATTCCACTTTCCTTATCCTACGATAGGCAAAATCTGTATAACCTAATTGTTACCTTTTTAATTGCTTTATTATCTGTTTGGGTATTTATTGTAATGAGAAAGGAATTAAAAACGGCTATTAGAGCACGTAATAGCTATATATACTTTACTTTATTTATAGCGTTAATTTTTCTGTTCGGATATGGTATAAATGTTTTTCTGAATACCATCTTTAATAAATCGTACCTCTCATCTGATTTATCAGACGTTATATTCTCTTCTTCACTTGAAATTTACCTTAGTTACGTTTGTGTGTTTTTAGTGATGTTTTGCTTTGTTATCTTCTGCGAAACAATAATTAATCTCTTACATATTACTTATAACAAAGCACAAATTATGCTGTTCCTCATCTTAAGTGCGCTATGTATATTAATTCATCATGTATTCGGACAAGTCGATATTTTGACAGCTATATGGTCTGGATTACTTTTCTTACTGATAGTTGTTTCAAAAAAATTATGTACTAACAACCGCTTTTTATATGGCACTTTATTATGCTTATTCATTTCGTTTTTTGTTGCTTATTTAAGCATCGATCAAAAAAACAAAAGCGATTATACCCAACGATTAAATATTATGGATGACCTATCAGACCCTCAGGATGATATTGCCGAGCATCTTTTCAAATCGATAGAAACAAAAATCATAAAAGATAAAGAACTTACCCACATTGCCTCAAAAAAAGAGAAAACTATTGCAGATATAGAGCAATCTATCCTGCGAAAATACTTTACAGGCTATTGGGAAAAATATCATGTATCTGTCTGTTTGATTGATTCGCTTTGTACACCATTAGTTCAGCACCCGCAAGGTCTATATAATAACAATACTTATTTTGATGAACTGATTTCTTCTAAGTTACAACCCACAACTTGCCCTAATTTATATTTTAATGAGCAGCTTAAAGATAAAACATTCTATCTCTACAAAACTCCTATAAAATCTCTGTCAAAATCTTTACAGTTATATATTGTTATCGAATCTAAGAAGACACACACCTACAGGAGTTTCCCTGATTTATTACTGGTACATTCTTCTCATACGGCAAATACAGAATACTCTTCGGCTGTTTATAAAGCAGGGCAGTTGCATTCACAGCAAGGCAGGTATGAATATCCTGCTGTATTTTCTTTTCCGGATGATGTGCAGGATACCCGCATTTTTCAACAAAACGGATACAGTCATCTGATTCATAAAACAGATGCCAATACCGTTATTGTAGTTTCTAAAGAGTATAATTACTTCAGTGATTTGTTTTCTACCATAGGATTTATTTTTCTGGCAAGCAGTACTGTTTTTCTTGTATTTAGTTTTTATAATTCATACCGACTTAAATATGAAAATTCTCTTTCCATTAAAATACAACATTACTCGGCAATAGCCATTTTAATTTTATTTATTCCGGTTGCTTTTAGCACTATTTCACTTGTAAAAAAACAGACCGAACAACAAAATACACATAACATAAAAGATAAGATAGAAACGGTAAGCAACTATTTAAATTTACGCTTAACCGATTATGATTCGCTTACTTCTACTAATAAAGATTATGTTTCTTATTTACTAGCTCAGGCATCTGCTTTATTTAAAAATGATATTACCCTCTTTCATTCAAACGGAGAATACTATGCGGCCAGCCTTCCGAAGCTGTTTGAAGAAGGATTGGTTTCTAAAAAACTTAATCCGATAATATACAGAGGCATTTTAAATACGGGAGAGAATCAGGAAGTGCTGAATGAAAACATCGGGAATCTTAATTTTTATTCTTCCTATAAATTAATAAAAAACAAAACAGGAAAGAATTTGTGTGTGGTAA
>CAJCJB010000138.1 GCA_903970545.1 Candidatus Saccharimonadota bacterium
ATAGACCCGCTGAACAACACAATACCCGCCACCAGCAGGTAAGATGCTACGGTGTATAATTTATATTGCCTGTCTTTGTTTATATATGCTATCACAAGCAAAACAATAGCATGTATCAACTGATACTTTGTTCCCGTATCAAATGCGCTAAGTTGCTCGGGGGTTAATAAACCTTCCTGCATTTTTTGTTTCAAGGCATGTGCACCCAAAGCGCCTAAGGCTACTCCGGTGGCACCAAATAATCCGGCTAAGAAAGAGAATGTGTTTTTCATGGCGTTGTCTTTTTATTGTAAAAGGTTTCTAATTCTTCTTTTTGAGTTTTATATTTCAATGAGGTTAAAAATTGCATGAAGGTATCTTTATCATACAGATAATTATAAGCAAACTCAGCTAATTGTAATTTAGAATCTTCATACTCAAAAGCAGTTAATACTTTTTGGGTTTGGGTAACACTTATGCAATTATTACTTATAAACCATTTAGCGTCCTTTATACGATTAAGCTCTATATGATTTTCCTTTAATAGGGTTACTTGCCTCTCAAGCAAAGAATCACTTATTGTTTTATTACAGGAAACCGGAGCAGGGTAATTCTCAGCCAGTCTGTTTTTAGTATCTTCCTGTTTTTTAACTGAGGCAAAAACTTCCTTAATATGTTCAGAGGGTTTCTCTTTACTGATTGAAATATCTGTTGCCAAATAATCTGTAGAAATATATTTTAAAGTGGTCTTTCCTTTTACAATTCCTATGGCATAAGTAAACACCAAGTTTTTGCAAGTTTTGCCGCGTTGCAAAAGATAAACTTTAGCACTAACAGTTGACACTTTAGGGTTTTGGTATGTAACCCTTACATTACAGGTATCTCTGCTTACTTCCTTAGCCGTTACAATAGCCTGTGCGCTATCGTTTACTTTATGTTCATTTAGATATAGCCAAAATGGTTCTCCGTTTTCACCTACTATAGTCAGGTTGTTTTGCGCTTTTAAAATACCTGTTAAACAAAAGATAAGTACTATTAAAATCCTTACAGACATCTTGTCAAAATTAGGCTATTTTTGCGGCTGTAATTTAGCAAGATGAAAAATATTTTAGTTATAGGTGCCGGTCGTTCTACGGTTTCGTTAATTGGTTATTTGCTTGAAAACGCTGCTGCCAATAACTGGCAGGTTACGGTGGCTGATATGAGCTTGGATTTGGCTAAGAGCAAAACGATGGGTTACCCGCAAGCCAAAGCCATTCAGTTAGATATTGATAATAAAGAGCAACGCATGCAGGAAATACAGAAGGCAGATTTTGTAATATCCATGCTACCTGCGTTTATGCACCTACCGGTTATTAAAGATTGTGTGGCGGCAGGCAAGCATGTGGCAACTGCCAGTTATGTATCGCCAGAAATGCAGGCTTTGGATGCAGAAGCTAAAAAGAAAAGCATTTTATTGCTGAATGAGTGCGGCTTAGACCCGGGTATAGACCACGCATCGGCCATGAAGGTAATTGATGAAGTGCAGGGCAAGGGCGGTGAGATTGTTTCTTTTAAATCGTACTGCGGCGGTTTGGTTGCCCCCGAAAGTAATGATAACCCTTGGGGGTATAAATTCAGTTGGAACCCGCGAAATGTAATAGTGGCAGGTCAGGCAACAGCTCAGTATCTGGAGAATGGAGAAATTAAATACATTCCTTACAACCGTATTTTTACCCAAACAGATGCTATTGAAGTGGAGGGTATTAAGTATGATGCTTATGCTAACCGCGATTCGTTAAGCTATATACACCCCTATAAGTTAGATACAGCAAAAACTATTTTGCGCGGAACACTAAGACAAACAGGCTATTGCAAGGCGTGGAATGTATTTGTAAAACTGGGTTTAACGGATGATACCTTTGTAATTAAAGATACTAATACAAAAACATACACGCAGTTATTGCAATCATTTCTTCCCAATAAAGCGGGTTCTGTAAAGCAAAACCTGATTGACTTTATTGGTACTGAAGCCGATGCAGCATGCATAGCTATGATAGAGTGGCTTGGCTTTTTTGACAATGTAAAAATAGAATTGGCACAGGGAACACCGGCTCAGCTATTACAACATCTGTTAGAAAAGAAATGGTTGCTGAAACCAAATGATAAAGACTTAGTTGTTATGCAACATCAGTTTGAAATTGATAACAGTAAAAACAAAACGTTACCTAAAAAGATAATATCCTCATTGGTAGTAACGGGTACCGACCAGCATCATACCGCTATGGCTAAAACTGTTGGCTTACCGCTTGCTATTGCTGTAAAGAATTTTCTTACGGGTAAGTTTAGATTAACAGGTGTGCAAATTCCTATCCATAAAGAAATATACGAGCCTTTGTTGCAGGAACTGGAGCAACACGGCATCAGCTTTAAAGAGGAATATATAGCGTAACCCAAACTTACATCAACCTTTAAATTGACTTTTAAACAACATATAAAAGCTACGGGTATATTGTCTATACCTATTATCATCAGTCAGGTGGGGCATATTGTTACATCTATGGCAGATAATATTTTTCTTGGCTTTATAGGTATAGAAGAGCAGGCGGCAGGTATCCTGTCGGGCAATGTGTTTACCTTGTTGTTGGTTTTTTCTATAGGTATGTCGCAGGGCTTAACACCCTTAATTGCAAATGCGCATGTAAACCATCACCTGCATCAAAAGGCATCGCTGCTTAAAAACTCCCTAGTGCTTAACGTTGTAATAAGTATTGTGTTGTTTGTTTTAACCGGCCTATTTGCTGCCAATCTTAACTTGCTTAACCAACCTCCTGATGTTGCCATCCTTACTCGTCCTTTTATAGAAGTTATCTCTTTCTCACTAGTTCCGGTAACGGTTTTCTTCACCCTGAAGCAATATGCAGAGGGTTTAACCAACACGCGGGCATCTATGTACATAAGTGTTATTGGTAACATCCTTAATATCATTTTAAACTATGGATTGATATACGGTAAGTTTGGTTTGCCTTGCATGGGTTATATGGGCACGGCCTGGGCAACCTTTTGGGCGCGGGTATTTATGGCAATTGCTTTTGCTCTTTATATCTTCTATAATAAAAAACTACAAGAAATTGTAAAGCCTTTTCTGCAGGAAAGAGTTACCCTGCCGCAACTAAAAAAGCTTTTTAATATTGGTATTGGTCCGGCTTTGCAATTTGTGTTTGAAGTAGCCGCCTTTGCCCTTGCCGGTATTATGGCGGGTTGGTTGGGTAAAATTACCTTAGATGCGCATAGCATTGCGCTTAGCATTGCAGCGTTTACGTATATGTTTACCAGCGGTATCAGCGGCGCAGCATCTATAAGAGTAGCCAACTACAAAGGCTTAAACGATTGGAAGAATATTAAAATTGCCGGACGAGCAGGCTTTGTGTTAGCCGCTTGTATTATGATTGTATTTGCGTTTGTGTTTTTGTTGTTCTACGAAACACTACCCACCTTTTTTAATAAGCATCAGGAAGTAATTAAAGTTTCATCGGGTTTACTTTTAGTAGCGGCGGTGTTTCAGTTGTTTGATGGCATACAGGTTACAGGCTTGGGCATTTTGCGCGGTTTAAGTGATGTGAAAATACCAACCGTTATTGCCCTTACTGCCTATTGGGTTATTGCCTTGCCACTGGCTTACTTTTTTGGTTTTATAGAGAAGCTTAATATTTACGGCATTTGGTATGGGCTAACTGCCGGATTGATTTTCTCTGCCATTACCCTTTATGCAAGGTTTAGCTATCTTACTAAAAAGCAGGTGTAAATTTCTCATATTGTTCGAAATGATATCTATACTTACTACTTCTTCCTGCTTTTAACTTCCTGAAAGGCTTGGTCGTAATCGGTTCTTAGTGTTCCAAAAATTCTGTCCCACCACAAAAAATACAAACTGTAATTACCTTTAAAGTAATGATGGTGTTGGTTGTGGTTTACTGATGTATTAACCCATCTGCCTATCCAACTTTTATTAAATCCTTTGGGGTAAACTTCCCAGCCTAAGTGCCCATATACATTATACACCATTTGTACCAAAAAGAAAGCAAACAAATGCCACTTACACAAAGGCATGATAAAGAGAAGTATGGGAAAAATACCTGCTTCTACAATGGCTTCTAAAGGATGAAAAGCAAAAGCGGCAAAGGGAGAAGGATTGGTTGATTTGTGATGCAGTAAATGAAATGCCTTAAACAGCTTGGGATGGTGCATAAGGCGGTGTGTGAAATAGAAATAAGTATCGTGTACTACATACATAATAGGAAATGCCAACCAGAAATATAAGGTATGTGCATTATAGATACCGGGATAGGTATAGAATTGGGTATATTGCCTGATAGGTGTAAGCAACAAAACAGTAGGCACCAAAGAGAAAATAAAAATGGTAGCGATTGAGAATAAAATCTCTCGCTGATAGTCCTTATTGGAAGGAAATTTTAATTGAATCTTTCTGAAGGAGATTCTTTTCTTAAAGATTACATACCAAAATAGCCAGGCCATACTCGCAATAATAAAATAACGAAGACCTATTAAAAGTAAAAAATCTGACCAGGAATTTGCATGCATGCTGCAAAGGTAAGTTATTTCTCAAAACCATTATTGCCCTGCAAGCCCCCGGTATGGATAGCTATGATGGTTGAGTTTTGTGTAAAGTATCCCTTCTTAATCAAATCGAAAATACCGTAGAACATTTTAACGGTATACACATAATCAAGTGGAATAGAGAACTGTGTTTCAAAATTCTTTTTAAATGATATTAACTCAGGGGATGTTTTTGCATAGCCTCCAAAATGATAATCGTGATTGAGTTTAAGATTGGTTGTTAGTGTAATCAGTTTATTAATTTCTTCCATCAAATAATCTGCTCCTTTTAATACTGCAAAACCTAATGCTTGTTGATTGCTTTTTAATGCAGAAGTTATTCCGGCAATGGTCCCTCCACTCCCAACTGCCGAACATATATAATCAAAATCGATATGTATATAGTTTACAATCTCTTTACACCCTTTAACTGCCATAGCATTCGTGCCTCCTTCGGGTAATAGATAAAACGCTCCAAACTTATTTTTAAGTTCTTCTATAAACGCAGGAGATGTTTTATTTCTGTATGCCTCACGCGAAACAAAATGCAATTGCACGCCTTTTTCTTTACAATAATTTAATGTATCAGAATATACAGAAGGCTCTTCTCCTCTTACAATAGCTATAACTGATAATTGTTTACTGTTTACTAATGCAATAGCTGCCAGATGATTGCTCCATGCGCCGCCAAAGGTTAAAATCTTTTTAAAACCTTGTTTAAGGGCTTCTTTAAGATTGTACTTTAATTTAAAGATTTTATTGCCGCCGGCGTATAAATCTATGGTATCCAATCGCAATACATAAAGATTAACTTGATGTAATCGCGTTGTTTCATTCTCTAGTTTTTGAAGAGGAATAGTATCCGGAAATGGCATCATTTTTTAGAGGTCATGTAAATAGCCGAGCGAAGCGAATACATGAGTACCAAATATAATTATTAAATAAACGAATAAACAAATTTTGCTACTTTTAGCCCGAAATAAAACAGCCTATTAATTTGCAGCATGATTAACCGAGTAGTTAAAAACGTAGATGAAGCCATTGCCGATATAAAAGACGGTATGACTTTGATGGTAGGAGGATTTGGTTTGTGCGGAATACCAGAGAATTGTATTGCCGCTTTGGTTAAAAAGGGTGTAAAAAACCTTACCTGCATTAGCAACAATGCCGGTGTAGATGATTTTGGCTTAGGATTACTTTTGCAAACCAAGCAAATAAAGAAGATGATTTCTTCTTATGTGGGAGAGAATGCCGAGTTTGAACGCCAGATGCTTAGCGGAGAGTTGGAAGTGGAACTAGTTCCGCAAGGTACTTTAGCTACCCGTTGTATGGCTGCAGGTTACGGTATGCCGGTTATTTATACACCTGCCGGTGTAGGCACCGAAGTTGCCGAAGGGAAAGAAACACGTAAGTTTTCTTTTCATGGAGTGGAGAAAGAATACCTGATGGAGAAAGCTTTTGAAGCCGATTTTGCTATTGTGAAAGCCTGGAAAGGTGATACTGCTGGAAACCTGATTTACCGTTCAACAGCTCGTAACTTTAACCCTTTGATGGCTATGGGAGGTAAAATAACCATTGCCGAAGTAGAACATTTGGTTCCTGCCGGAGAACTTGACCCCGACCAAATTCATACGCCCGGAATATATGTACACCACATTTTTGAGGGAAGTCATTACGAAAAAAGAATAGAACAAAGAACAGTAAGGAAGAAGTAAAGCCTCACCCCAACCCTCTCCAAAGGAGAGGGAGGAATACAAATTAACTAAAAACAAAAAAATAATTATGGAATTATATTTAGACTCGGCAAACTTAAAGGAAATTGAAGAAGGTTTTAAACTTGGTTTTTTAGACGGATTAACTACCACGCCTACTTTTATGCAGCGCGAAGGTATTACCGATATCGACGGAACCATTGTTAAGCTTAGTAAAATAGTACCTGTGCTTCAAATTGAAGCCTTAGGAGATACAGCCGAGGATATCTTAAAAGAAGCTAAACGCCAATTGGCTTTAGGATTAGATAAAAATAAGACTGTTTTTAAAATCCCTGTTTCTTTGGAAGGTGTACGCGCGTGCAAAATGTTACGTAACGAAGGTTTATTAGTAAACGTACATTTGGTTTATACCCTGCAACAGGCTTATATGGCTATGCAGGCAGGTGCTACTTATGTTTGTCCCTTAGTAGGTCGTTTGCAAGACCAGGGGCACGATGCTTTAACTCTTGTTGAACAATGCGTGGATGCTGTTGAGTATTATGGATATGATACCAAAATTATGTTTTCTTCCGTTAGAACAGTTGAGCATGTAAGGAATGCTATTACTATTGGCGTTCATACCATTACGGTTCCGCTAAAAATAATGAAACAGCTTACCGAGAACAACTTTACTACTGTTGGAACCGAACAGTTTATTGCCGATACCCGTTTAATGACTGTGCGTGTAAAAGAAGCTATTAATGGCGTAAACCCATTGGTGCAGGCAGATACCAATATTACAGATGCTATTGTAAAAATGACTGAGTTTGGCTTTGGTGCTATTACTGTTGTAAATAAAGATAATTCTGTTTTAGGTATGTTTACGGATGGTACTTTGCGTCGCATTATCTCTGAAAAAGGAAGAGATGTTTTGCAAAAGAAACTTAGCGACCTTACTTATAACGTACCTATTAGTGTTGAAGCCGGAGCTTTATTAAATGAAGCAGCCGGTATATTTAAAAGGACAAACGTTGATACGTTATTAGTTCTTGATAACGGTAAGCCAATAGGCATACTTGATATTCAGGATATGAAAGGGTAATTACTAAGACATTATTACCAAATTAAACGGATTTAATTGACTCCCTTTTTTGGTTATTATAACTACTTAATAAGGTTAGCTTTCTTTCTGCGTTCGTAGTCTTTAATTAAAATCATATACCAAACAACGCCCACAGTATACAAAAGAGCGGTTAGTAAAAATATGTTTACAAAAGCAAAGCCCTGCACAAACAACAGTTGCACCAGCAAACCACTTATAAACCAAGAGCCACTCCAAATAGCAGAAGTGAGTGCGCTAACTATTTCGCGGTTTTTTTCTCCTACATAATTCATTACAATTTCGGTAGTCATGGGTCCTGCCATGTTCATTAAAGGTTGGCGTAGCAAATAAAATATAATGGCAATTACTACTGCAATGCTCATTTGGTTATAAAACTGTGTAGTAGCCAAAGCCACTAAAGAAACAATGGCTAAAGATTGTGTGGTAGGTACTGCTATTTTATAACCAATATTTCGTTTAATATCGGGAACTAACAAAGCGCCCCAAGCTACTAACAAAGCTGCCACCGCACTAACAATAGAAAAATGACCTTTGTGCATGCCATGTACTTCTTCAAAAAACAGGCTTATAAAAGGAATAGTTAAACCTGCTCCAACCGCAATAATCAGAGTAGGTATAAGGGCTTTAAAAATAATTACCCAGTCGTATTGCGCTAAGTTATAAGATGGTTTACCTGTGTCGTTTATAAAATCATCCTCCTTAATATTGGCAAGCAACAACATAATAATTCCGGCAAAGCCAAGTACGGAAAAAATTAGAAGTACCATGCGCTCGTTAAATAATGCAGGATTAATATAATCTACTATGGCTATCAATATTCCACTTACAATGCCAGCAAAACTCCAGGTAGAATAACTTAATGCTATGGATGCTGTTTGATGTTTTTCGGAGGAGTATCTTAATATAAATGGTAAAATAGGTATTTGTATAAACGTAAATGATGCGCCCCATAGCAGTTGAGATATATAAATTAAAGGTTCGTTTCTTTGGTCGATAAAATACAAGATGCATAGTGCGAAAAACGGAACTCCTATACAAGACGTGTAGAAAAAGGGTTTCATTTTTTTTCCTTTAAGAAGTATACCCAAAGGCAATGCTAATAAGAACACACCTAAAAACCTGAAAGATATAAAGCCAGCTATGTCTTGCTTGCTATAATGCAGGCTGTGTAAGTATAACGGAAGCATATTCATAAAAGTTGCATTTACCAACTGAATAAAGAACTCTGCAAGAATTACCAGCAGTATTTGTCTCTCTATGGTTCGGTATGGTTTTAGAAACTTAAGCATGGTTTAAGGTGCTGCAAAAGTGCAAACTAAAAATTTAAGAAAATATAACAATTAATGTTTTTACTACCATAGGTATATTGGCGCTCATTATTTTGTTGGTTTATCAATGGAAAGAAATAAAACAGTCTAATTGAAAATGCATTTTAATTAGTAACAAAAACCAATCAGTTTTTAAAGACTTTTTAGCGTACAATTTCTAAGTAATATTTTATTGTATATTCGCCAAGCGTGAGCCAAAATTTAGTTATCATACCTACTTATAACGAAAAAGAAAACATCGAAAAGATGATTGCTAAGGTCTTTTCGTTAAAGCCTGATTTTGATTTACTGATTATAGATGATGGCTCGCCCGATGGTACGGCACACATTGTAAAGAATCTTCAGCAAACAAATCAATCAAAACTTTTTCTGCTTGAAAGAAAAGGTAAGCAAGGTTTAGGAACTGCATATATAGTTGGGTTTAAATGGGCGTTAGAGAAGAAGTATGATTACATTTTTGAAATGGATTGTGATTTCTCTCATAACCCTGATGATTTGCCAAGGCTATTAAGTGCATGCGAGAATGCTGCAGATGTTGCCGTTGGTTCTCGTTATTGCAAAGGGGGGGAAGTAAAAAACTGGCCATTAGGAAGAGTATTGATGAGTTATTTTGCCTCGGTTTATGTGCGTTGTATTTTATGGATTAATGTAAAAGATACTACGGCGGGTTTTAAATGCTATAAACGCAAAGTGCTTGAAACCATTAATCTAGATAAAATTAAATTTATGGGTTATGCTTTTCAAATAGAAATGAAATATGCTGCCTTGCAAAAGGGTTTTAAAGTGGTAGAAGTACCCATAACTTTTGTTGACAGAATAGAAGGTGCTTCAAAGATGAGCAGTGGAATTTTTAAAGAAGCTTTTTTCGGAGTTATCCAAATGAGGTTTGCGAAGAGACAATAACCAAGATAAAATTTTTCTATTTAAAATAAATACCTCATATTTGCCTAAGTTTTAAATGTGTCTGCTATTTCTAATTTCCAAGCAGAATAAAAACCAGCCAATATTTTAATGCAATTTTAAATTACAACCAATTATATGTTTAATGACTTAGAGCTTAATGGGAAATCTTTACCCGATTTAAAAGAAATTTTAAAACACTTAGGTGTAAAACCTGATGGTACAAAGAAACCTGATTTAATTCAGCAGATTAAAGATTTGCAAAATGTGAATCCTGAACAAGCTGAAAAAATCAAACAAGAACTTTCTCAAAATAAAGAAGATGTTTCCGGTGATGAATCAAAAGGGGAAAAGGCAAAAAGACCACGCCGAGTTAGGTTAGAGCCTTTGGCCGAAGAAAACAAAACAGCTTCTGTATCTGATGAAACATTTTTTGCAGAGCCTGTTGCACATAAAGAACCTGAAACTAAAACAGAAGTAACATCTACCCCAATAACTCAAACTGCTGTTGCTACGGAAAAACCTATTGAACCATCTCAAGTAAACCCTGTTTCAGATGCTGCTATAACTAATAAATTTCAACAACGACCTACACATAATCCTAACCAACAACAAGGTCAACATACTCATCAACAAAATAATCCCAATCAACAACAACATTCTAATCAACCTCAACAAAACAATCCTAATCAAAATAACCCTAATCAACAAAATAATCCTCCGCAAAACCAATCTTATCAACAACAACATAGAAGAGAAGACCTTTATAATTTTGACGGTATTGTTAATGTAGAAGGTGTTTTAGAAACCATGCCTGATGGATATGGCTTTTTACGTTCGGCAGACTATAATTACTTAAGCTCTCCCGATGATGTATATGTATCTCAGTCTCAGATAAAATTATTCGGATTAAAAACAGGTGATACCGTTACAGGTAGTGTTCGTCCACCAAAAGAAGGCGAAAAATATTTTCCTTTAGTAAAGGTAGAACAAATAAATGGCAGAGACCCTGCTTGGGTGCGTGACAGGGTTCCTTTTGATTATTTAACTCCTTTATTTCCTTATGAGAAATTCAAACTGACAGGCCATCCTCAGGAGTCCCTTTCATCGCGAGTGATGGATTTGTTTTGTCCGATAGGTAAAGGGCAACGCGGCTTAATTGTAGCACAACCTAAAACCGGTAAAACAGTTCTCTTAAAAGAAGTTGCTAATGCTATTGCATATAATCACCCTGAGGCATACTTAATTATTTTATTGATAGATGAACGCCCCGAAGAAGTTACCGATATGGCTCGCAGTGTAAAAGCAGAAGTAGTTTCTTCAACTTTTGATGAACCTGCCGAAAAACATGTGCGTATTGCAAATACAGTACTTGAAAAAGCAAAGCGTTTGGTAGAGTGCGGACATGATGTAGTTATTCTGTTAGATTCTATTACGCGTTTAGCAAGAGCTTATAATACTGTTGCACCAGCATCCGGTAAGGTTTTAACAGGTGGTGTAGATGCCAGTGCGTTACATAAACCAAAACGTTTTTTTGGTGCAGCCCGTAAAATAGAAAACGGTGGCTCGCTTACTATATTGGCTACTGCTCTAATAGATACTGGTTCTAAAATGGATGAGGTAATTTTTGAAGAGTTTAAAGGAACCGGAAATATGGAAATGCAACTAGACCGTAAGATTGCAAACAAACGTATTTACCCTGCTATTGATTTGACCGCTTCTTCTACCCGCAGAGATGATTTATTGATAGATGCCAATAGCTTACAACGTATTTGGGTATTGCGCAAACACCTTAGTGATATGACACCTGTGGAGGCTATGGAGTTTTTACGCAGTCATATTAAAGGCACAAAATCTAACGAGGAGTTCTTGGTGAGCATGAACGGATAATCTTATGATTAAAACAAAACCGGTTGCATTTGCTCTTATATACAGCATACTAGTTATTGCCTTTAAGTTATTTGTTTTTTATAGCGGATTACAAATGACTAAACTGGGTATGTACTCGCATATTCTTTCTCTTTTAATAATTCTGCCTTTTGTTTTTGTGTTGATTTTTCTTTTAAGAAAAGAAAAGGGAGGAGACCTTTCGGGGAAAGATGCCGTAAAGTATGCCTTGATTTTTGTTTCTGTTTCGGCTATTATTTTATCCGTATTTAATTATGTGTTCTTTGAAAACGAACTAAAAGCTTATATCGCTAATTACATACAAACCCAGGGACCCAAAAGTATTTTAGAAGAAGCCGCTAAAAAAGGGCAAAAGATTTCTCAGGAAGAAATAGATAAAATGATTAAAGGAGGTATAGAAGATTTATCAGCATTTAAAGACACAACCTCTAAGCTATTCAGCGTATTTATATTTGGCGTATTTTCATCTTTTGTAAGCTCCATATTTCTTAAACGAAATACCAACGAGTAATTATTATTATACGAAGCTTATCTGAAGTACAAGTATTTCTATCACCTCCAGTAGCAACTATTTCTCATCCAACTTAATTAAACGAAGTGTATTTCTTTACGTCTTTATCGGTAATAGTTTTATCGCAAAGAATAATTAAGCGCTCCATTACGTTGCGAAACTCGCGTATGTTGCCCGTCCACGGTAGTTGTTGAAGGGCTTTAATACTTTCTTCGGATAAATCTTTAAGGGCATTGCCCTGATCGGTACAAATCATGTTAAGAAAATGGTCTGCCAACAAAGGAATATCTTCTTTACGCTCGGCAAGCGACGGGACATGAATGGGAATAACATTGAGACGGTGAAATAAATCTTCGCGGAAGTTTCCTTTCTCTATTTCCTGATGCAGGTTTTTGTTGGTGGCAGCAATTACACGTACATTAACAGGTATGGCTTTATCGCCGCCCACGCGGTTAATTTTATTTTCCTGCAATGCCCGCAATACCTTAGCCTGCGCAGAAAGACTCATATCGCCAATCTCGTCTAAAAACAAAGTGCCACCTTCGGCTAACTCGAACTTGCCTTTGCGGGTGGCAACTGCCGAGGTAAAAGACCCCTTCTCATGTCCGAACAATTCGCTCTCAATTAACTCAGAAGGAATGGCGGCACAGTTAACCTCAACAAAAGCAAACTTGGCGCGGTTGCTTTTATCGTGCAGTTGCCTTGCCACCAGCTCCTTGCCAGATCCGTTTGCACCGGTAATTAACACGCGGGCATCGGTAGGGGCAACTTTTTCTATCAGGGCTTTTACCTCTTCAATACCTTTGGAGTTGCCAATAATATCTCCGCTTTTAGAAACCTTTTTGCGCAGGGTTTTAGTCTCTGTAACTAAATGATTTTTATCTAAGGCATTGCGGAGGGTAACCAACAAGCGGTTTAAATCAACAGGTTTGGTAAGGAAATCATAAGCACCCTTTTTCACCGCTTCAACGGCTGTTTCAATATTACCATGCCCGCTCATCATTACCAAAGGCACCTCGTTATTCTCGCTTGCTAATTTTTGAAGAAGTTCAAGTCCGTCCAGCTTGGGCATTTTTACATCGCAAAGCACCACATCATATTGCTCGGAAGTAATTTTAGATAACCCTATTTGACCATCTTCGGCTTCGTCTACCTGATATTTTTCAAATTCTAATATCTCGCGCAACGAGCGGCGGATACTTTTTTCATCATCAATAACTAATATTTTTGGCATAGGGGGTTATATTAGACAAAATTATTGCTTTTAATTAAAAAAGCTGTACTTTTGATGTAAGAATGAGAAAGAAACTCTCAAATAAAAAACTCTTTTATACTGGAAGTATTATTGTTGCCGTATTTTTTGCTTCTTTCTTTTTGAAATCAAATTATTCTTCTACAGACTCTTCTATTAATACAGAAAGTATTTTTCCGAGCTATGGACTGCAAAGTGCAGATAACCAGGATGTGCCCGACAGGACTGAGAAAGAGCCTATTTACATGTCTATTTTTAAGTTGATTGTTAACTGCAATCCTTTTAAGGAAAAGAAAGCTCAACAATAAACTTCCTTGCTTAAAGCCCTTC
Source organism: Candidatus Saccharimonadota bacterium (assembly GCA_903970545.1). Lineage (GTDB taxonomy): Bacteria > Bacteroidota > Bacteroidia > B-17B0 > Aurantibacillaceae > PALSA-968. The sequence continues at coordinate 13,619 of CAJCJB010000138.1, forward strand.
CTAAAAAAATTGCTATTCTGTTTGTAAAGTTTTATCAAAAAGCTATTTCCCCACATTTAATGCCTTCTTGTCGTTATACGCCAACATGTTCTCAATACACCATAGAAGCCATTACCAAATATGGTGCTATAAAAGGTTGCTGGATGGGAATGAAACGCATGGCACGTTGTGCCCCTTGGGGTGGCAGCGGTTATGACCCGGTTAAGTAATTTGAGCGTTCGGGCACATTTTGTCATTGCGAGGAGGAACGACGTGGCAATCTCAAATTGTAATAGCGATTGCCGCGCTTCGCTCGCCCCAAAGGGACTCCTAAGGAGCAATGACAACAAACTACCTAACTATAACCAGCTTCTTATTCACCACCCCCTCATTGCTTTGCAGGCTCATATTATAAACACCTTCATTTAAAGAGCTTGCATCTATGGTTGTTTTGCCGTTTATGGTTTGGCTTAACACAAGTTTACCGTTAACATCATAAACCTGCATTAAAGTTCCCTTCCCTTGGGGAAGGGTTAGGGATGGGTTTAGCTCTATAACAAAACTACCATTGTTGGGGTTGGGGTAGATATTAATTCCATAATAATGAGTAATGTTTTGTATACCATTTGTTACTCCTAATGACGTATTGGCACTTTGGTATACATGTCGGGTATCATCATTGCTTACAAAAGAGACCATATGCAACTCATTCATATTACAAATGGATAAATTTGGAGTATAAGAATACGTATAAGTTATAGTTTGATTGTTAGACATAGGGCTAAGCTGATAGCCGGTAGAATTGGGAAGCATTTTGCGTGCCACCTGGTAAAATACAGTTTCTCCATTAGTTCCAGGCTCGGTAGAATATATAACAGTGTCTTCCATAATTACATTATAAAGGCTGAAAGAATTAAAAGGTATATCTGTTTTGGCTGTAAGAGTAACCGTTGCATTATACACAGTAGATGTTGTGGCTTCAGTAATATTAATATCAAAAATGGATGGGACAAGTATTGCAGAGTCAATACTTTGTTGCGTAAAACATTCTATTGCACCAACATAATTATTACAAGAATTTGGTATAAAAACTCCGTCAACAAGCCCGGTAGGCACACTACCTATACCATAATATAAGACCCTTTGGAAAATATCAGCTGAATCATATACATTCATAGGATCAACACCCGGCCAAACGGTATGATATTTAATAGAGCTTATTGCTCCACTGGTAATATTTGGCTCAACAACGGCATCAAATGCAGGGTTATTTGCACCGCAGGGTGGGCAACTGGCTTGCGTAAATTCTTCTACCAAAGATTTTCTGGGAAATGTATTCACAAATATTACTTGTGTAAGCGTATCATCCGCAGGATACATATCATTAACTCCGTTTAAGTTGGTTGCCCATATCTTCATGGTATAAGTTCCATTACCAGTTGGAGCCCAATTGATATTATGCGTAAAATTATAATAAGAAGAGGGTGCTATATTTACCGATGAAACCGACATGGTATTTATAGTACCGCCGTTAACCATCCAATTCAGATTAAAAGAAGTAATACTATCTAAGCCGCCGTTTAGCATTTGTCCTGAAACTATCTGAGTGGAGGGCAGTATAACATCTGGGAAATTTGCAGATGTAACACTCACATCTAAACTCACCGGTTGAGATACACGGATATCATCAATAAAAATAGCAT
>CAJCJB010000139.1 GCA_903970545.1 Candidatus Saccharimonadota bacterium
ACACAATAAGTATGTGTAGCATCAATAATAGCTTTGTTGAAAGAGAAAATAGCATCTTCCTCTTGCAAAAAATGTTTAGGTATTTTCTCTACATCAGGGTCTAAACCCACACATAGAAAGCTCTGCTTGTTTTTAATTTGAGTGATTAGATCTTGCCTTGTCATTACCTACTTCATCCCCTGCATTTTAGGCATGTTCTTCATCAGCTTTGCCATACCAACTTTATCCTGAGACATGCGCATCATCTTGCGGGTTTCTTCAAACTGCTTCATTAGTTTATTTACCTCTTGTACAGATTGCCCACTACCTCTTGCAATTCTTGAACGGCGGCTACCATTAATCATGTCAGGTGCTGCACGTTCGGCAGGTGTCATAGACTGTATAATAACTTCAATGCTTTTAAAGGCATCATCTTTAATATCAATGTCCTTCATGGCTTTACCAACACCGGGTATCATGCTCACCAAATCTTTTACATTGCCCATTTTCTTTATCTGTTGTATCTGAGCAACAAAATCATTAAAATCAAATTTATTCTGTGCTATCTTCTTGGCTAATTTGCGGGCATCTTCTTCGTTGTATTGATCCTGCATCTTCTCTACAAGCGTAACCACATCGCCCATGCCCAATATCCTGTCAGACATACGAGCCGGATGGAACACATCAATGGCTTCCATCTTCTCACCGGTACCAATAAACTTAATAGGCTTGTTTACAACTGTTTTAATAGAAAGAGCCGCGCCCCCACGTGTATCGCCATCTAATTTAGTAAGTACCACGCCGCTAAAATCTAATCTGTCGTTAAATGCTTTGGCGGTGTTAACAGCGTCTTGCCCTGTCATAGCATCAACCACAAACAGAATCTCGTTGGGGTTAATTGCCTTTTTAAGTGCGGCAATTTCGTTCATCATTGCTTCATCAACCGCTAAACGCCCGGCAGTATCTATAATTACAATGGTGTTTCCGTTTTCTTTGGCTTGTGCAATACCCCGTTTGGCAATAGATAGTACATCTTTACTTTCTTTATCAGAAAATACTTCTACGCCAATTTGTTCTCCAAGCACATGCAGCTGATTAACAGCAGCCGGACGATACACATCACAGGCAATAAGCAAAGGTTTTTTGCCACGCTTTGTTTTTAGGTAATTGGCCAGCTTACCCGAAAAAGTTGTTTTACCCGAACCCTGTAAACCGCTCATTAGTATTATGGTTGGGTTGCTTTCCAGCTTTATCTCGGCAGTTTCTCCACCCATTAAATTGCTTAACTCATCGTGGGCAATTTTAATAAGCAATTGCCCGGGCGAAACAGCAGTTAGTACATGTTGTCCAATCGCTTTTTCTTTTACAGTATCGGTAAATTGTTTAGCAACTTTATAATTCACGTCGGCATCCAATAGTGCTTTACGCACCTCTTTCATGGTTTCAGCAACGTTTATTTCGGTAATTCTCCCTTGTCCTTTTAATACTTTAAAGGCTCTATCCAGCTTCTGACTTAAACTATCAAACATGGTTATTTAATTTTAAAGTTCAAAATTAAGAATTTATCGGCATTTATCCTAGATCCTTTAGTGGTTGTAAGGGGTATAATAGCTGTTTTTTGCTGTTCAATCAACATGCCACCGTTAGAGTTTCAAGTGCAGCTTAATTTATTAATAAAAGGATATTTTTATGGTTACAAATATTTTTGTTTCTTTGTCTGTTCTATAATTAAAAGCCATGACTAAAGCATTACAAATAGCCACTCTTGCCCTTTTTTCGTTCAGTATGTTGGTGACGACATCTTGCGGAGGTGGTAGCGAAAAAAAGAAGTCGGATACAGAAGAAATACCTGAAGATACTGCTAAGGCAGTTTCGGCAGGCGTATTAAACATTGGTGGAGAGCTGTTTAGCATACCATCTCCTTTGCAAACAGCCATGCTTATGCAAAGTTCGGGTGCTGCTTTTGATAAATCTATTTTAAATTCTAAAGAAAACATAACTCAATATGCTACCGATTACTCTAAAGCTCTTAACTTAGGTATTTATGGTGCCGATTTAGGTTATGTTAGCATGTATGGCAAAACGCAGGAATCAATTGTTTACCTTACTGCCGTAAAAAAATTAGCTGATGAAACAGGTGTTTCCGGTGCTTTTGATGTAAAGACCATGAAACGCTTTCAGGATAACATGTCTAACAAAGATTCTATGATGGTTTTAGTGGGGCTGGCATACAGTTCGGGGGATGCTTTCTTAAAGGAAAACAAACGATTTGATATTAGTGGATTGATACTTACCGGTGGTTGGATTGAAAGTTTAAATTTTGCCATTAGCGCTAATAAATTAAAAAGCAGCGAAACAATTAAACGCAGAATTGCTGATCAAAAGCAATCACTTAACAGCATTATAAAATTATTGTCTCAATTTGAAACTAAAACAAACTATTCAGAATTAATTGATGGCTTAAAAGATTTAAGCAAGGTGTATGATACCATAGAGTATAAATTTATTTCGGAGAAACCTGAAACCAATATAGCTACTAAAACTACTACTATCAACAGCCATACAGATGTTAATATTACCAAAGAACAACTGGATTTGATAACCGAAAAGGTAGAATCTATCCGTAAAAAAATTGTTAACCCCGCAAAAGTTTAATTTTATATGACCCGAGCCTTTTTAGGCGAACACCATATTACAATACTTAAAAATAACAAAGAAATATGAAAAGGATTTTAGGAAGAACTTTAGTTGTAGCTTTAATTTTAACAGCCACTTCGTTTAACAGCAAGGCACAATGTGATACCATTGCCAAAGTATGTGCTAAGCATATCATAGCTCAATTTATTTCAGACGGACAACAATACCGCTCATTACTTTTAAATCCTGATGAAACCGCAGAGTTTAAAACAACTTTTTTTGGCGAAACAGTTTACCGCATTGCTGCTTGTAGTGGTTTAACAGATGGTAATTTAATATTTAACGTGTATGATCAGGAACGTAATATTATCTTTACTAATAAAGATGTAAAGAATGCTCCTTATTGGGATTTTAAAGTAAAATCTACCGTAGATGTAGTTATTGAAGCTAAACTTGATCCAGCCAACAGCGGCTCTGGTTGTGCTGTTTTACTTATTGGCTTTAAACAAAGTAAGAAATAGATTAAGAAGGAGTTGTATTAATGAAGTCGGTTAATACCGACTTTTTTATTTGGTTAAATTCCAATTCCAAAAACACAAGGTACTTTATGTATGGGCGGGGCGTTCTGAGTTTTCCACTCGGCAACTTTTTTTGTTTTAATAAACTCTGCATCAGAATTTATATTAGCTGCTAAACAAACTTTTGTATTTGAACCAAGCGTACTTAGGAGTTCTTCAAGCAAATTAATATTACGGTATGGAGTTTCTATTATCCATTGAGATTGCTGCGCAGCAAGCCTCTCCAGATTTCTTATCTTTTGAGAGCGTTGTACTTTCTCTTTCGGAAGATATCCATTAAAGGCAAAATTTTGTCCATTTAAACCCGATGACATAATTGCCATAATAATAGAAGATGTTCCTGTAAGCGGAACTACCTTTATATTATGAGTATGGGCTAACCCAACAATAGCAGCACCCGGGTCTGCCACACCGGGGCATCCGGTCTCACTCATTAAAATTACTTTTTTATGCTGCTGAAGAGTTTTAAATACGTGATCGGTTTCTGTTTCGGTAGTATGCTCGTTTAATTCAAGAAATAATTTCTCATCTATATTAAAACTCTTGTCAATAGCTTTTAAATAACGACGTGCCGTTTTTAATTCTTCTACAATAAAACAAGTGCCACTATTAATTACTAGAATATTATAAGGCGCAGTCATTGCCAATATATGTTCGTTACAAAGTGGTGTAGGTAATAGATATAAAGTTGTACTCATCTTTTAGAAACTATTTTATTTTGATTCATATTTATTTGTTTGTCGTCTGCCAGTTGATTTATACAATCAGCAACATCTTCTTTCGAATATCTGTATAGCAGACTAACCAATTCATTCAGGTTATACTCTTTATGTTCAAGCAGATTTAATAACTGCTCTTTTATCTGTACAAATATGCCTGATTTATTTTGTTTATTTTTATTTAAGCATACATCACAGGTACCGCAGTCTTCAAAACTTGTTTCGTCAAAGTATTGCAATACCTTTTTACTGCGGCAGGTATGTGTATCACTTACAAAATCAATAACAGCTTTAATTCTTTCTTCTGCCTGTTTTTTAAGTTTTGTGTAATTCTCTTTTGATATGGATAAAAAGGTAGCGTCTACTCTTGCCTGATTAAAAATTAATTTAGGCAAGCCTGTTTGTGGGATATAATCTATTATCTCAAGTTTGTGTAAGTTCTCTAACGTCTTTTTCACATAAGCAAGATCTGCTTTAATTGCCTGAGCAATTTTAAATTCATTAATTATTTTATACTCGTCAAACAAACCAGCATAGTTTCTTAGCAATGCTTTTATAAAAGAATCCAGAGAAGGGTTTTGTACCTGAAAGTTATATAACTCTTCCTTACCAATAGTCATGTGAAGCTTAGCAGGCTGATACAAAGCATCGGTGTATGAAAGATAATTCTCTTTCTCTAAAAACTTTACAGCATTGTAAATAACAAGCGGAGTTATCTTATACTTAGCACTAATCTCATCTAAATTAAAACTTACACTAAGTCCCTCTCCTGCTCCAACAGCAATTTGGTAGTAATTACAAATTGCAGCATAGGTTTGTTTTATTTGTTCTATACTCGGGAAAGCCTGTTCTAATTGCTCTTGCAAATGAAGGATATCAGATTGATGATAAAGTGTAAGTTCATAGGCTATATTACCATCTCTGCCAGCACGCCCTGCCTCCTGAAACCAGGCTTCTAAACTATCGGGTAAATCAAGATGCGCTACAAAGCGCACATCGGGCTTATCTATACCCATTCCAAAAGCGTTGGTACTTACCATAATCTGTTTACGGTTATTAATCCAATCGCTTTGCTTTTTTACTCGTTCAGATAACTCCAATCCCCCATGATAAAAATCACTCTTAATATTATTATAATTTAAAAAATCTGCAACCTCTTTTGTTTTGCGTCTGTTTCGCACAAACACAATAGCTGTTCCCTTTTTTTTATTGCAAAAACTTAAAAGTGTTTGCAGTTTGTTTTCATCCTTTCTAATGTGGTAATGCAAATTCTTTCTGGCAAAAGAAGTTTTAAACGTAACAGGTTTTTTAAGCTCCAGTTGTTTACAAATATCTTCTGTTGTTTTTTGCGTGGCTGTTGCAGTTACTGCCAGCATGGGTACTTCGGGCTTTAGTTCTCTAATCTTTTTAATAGAAAGATAAGCAGGCCTGAAATCATAACCCCATTGAGAGATACAATGCGCTTCATCTACCGCAATTAAATTAATTTTTAACGCAGGTAGTTTTCTTAGAAATAATTGTGTTTGTATCCTTTCAGGAGAGATATAAAGAAACTTATAACCGCCATGTATAGCATTAGTAAATGTAATGTCAACTTCCCTGAAATTCATAGCAGATGTAATAGCAATGGCTTTTATTCCCTTTTTTTGAAGCTGTTCTACCTGATCTTGCATTAAAGAAATAAGCGGAGATACCACAATGCATAAACCTTCCATAGCTATGGCAGGAAGCTGATAACATATTGATTTTCCTCCACCTGTTGGTAATAAGGCAAGTGTATCATTTCCCTTTAAAACTGATTGAATGATTTCTTCTTGTAATGGACGAAAAACATCATATCCCCAATGTTTTTTAAGTATGTTGGATATTTCCACTACCTATCTCTCTTTATCTCTTCTCATAAATTTCTTACCCATGCCAAAATAAAATCCAAATCCGAAATTAATAATGCCCGTAGCGCTATTTGTCTTTAAACCTGCAATACTGGTAATATCCTGCATAGCTATGTTATAAGGATTAAAAACGGTAGGCATATAGTTATACGACAGAAAAATGCCTATAGAAAAAGTTTCTTCTACTGCTAAGTTCAGACTATACTCAGGTTCTATTAAAAAAGAGGAATATGTTTTAATGATATTAGTTTCATTTTTTGGGTTTGTAACATCTGTAAAAAAAGAAGAGTTATAACCCAAATTTAAAGCAAACGTAGAAAACACATTCTCGTTATGAAATTTGTTGTAACCTACCTTAAAATAGCCAGTATAAAGCTGCATCTTGGTATTTAAATCAAGACCTGAATTTGGATCTGTAATACCATTTAAACCTAATAAGCCTGTTTTAAAACCAAAGCCGGAGAAAAAACTGGTGGATAGTCTCATGTTAAAAGAAATATTCATTTCGTATATTCCTCTAAACTTAGTACGCAAAACAGCGTTTGAAACAGGTGCAGGCAGGGTAGTTGAAAATCTTATGGCAAATAGCGATTCCTTAAAATCAGTATGTACACGCTTTTTTTCCTGATACTCATCATAATCATCTACATCCTGTGATTTACCGACATGTAGCAATAATAGAAGGAATAATGTATAAAAAAAG
>CAJCJB010000140.1 GCA_903970545.1 Candidatus Saccharimonadota bacterium
CCATTAATGGCACTGTTTTATTTACGAACGAAAGTTTGAATGCTGATAGTTATATATGGAATTTTGGAGACGGTTCGCCTTTAGATTCAACAGATGTAAGTCCTTCTCATTATTATTACACAGAAACCGGAGGTTCTTATCAAACTTCCTTAACACTTAGCAATCAGGATGGATGTACAGACGTAGCTACTATTGCGTTGGTAATAGACCCTGTTTTTACTTTCTATATTCCCAATACATTTACTCCCAACGGAGATGGGTTAAATGATTTATTTAAAGGAGAAGGTATAGGTATAGCCAGTTATCAGATTTGGGTTTTTGACCGTTGGGGAACCTGTATTTTTTCTTCAAATGATATAGATAAAAGTTGGGATGGCACACTAAATAGTAAATCGGGAATCGTTCAAAGTGATATTTATGTTTGGAAGGTAAGCATAGAAGATATGTTGAATGTAAGCCATCAATATCATGGCACGGTAAGCCTGATTAAGTAGCTTATACTTATAGTTAAAGCAATAAAACTTTCCTATTTGTATTTCCATCAAGTGCTCTTATTTCAGCTTCTATTTCTTTTCCGTGCAAAGCCGATGCTACAATAATAGTTGCATCGGGTACTTCTTTCAATAATGTATTGGGGGCTTGTATCAGTATATTATTAATCTTGTTTCCTTGTTTTTTTGCGTCTTTATCTAAGAAAGAAACAATATTGCATTTTGCTAAAGGGCTATTATCCATTAATCTTAATGTATACATACCTGCGCCCCATACCAACACTTTAGTTTTATTTTCAATCAGTTTATTTAATTCGGTATAGTCAGCCTTACTTTTAGATAATTCAACATATTTTAAAATGCTATTCTTAACTGCAAAGTCTTTCTTCAAAGAAATACTGTTGTTGTTCTTATCTGACTTCCTAAAAACAGCCGAAACAACCGGATAAAGAGTAGTTTCAGATGCTTTTACCTCGCGCTCATTAAACGAAACGGCAATTGTTTTTTCATCTAAAAACAAATTCTTCAGTGCATTAATATCAAAATGATTGATGTGTTCACAATCAAAGTAATAATAAGGAACCACAAAATGTTTATCATATCCCGAAGCATCGGGAACTTCTATATATAATATGCCGCCATCGTTTAAAAGACTTTTAAGATTCTTTACCGCTGTGTGTATATCTCTTATATGTTCTAATACGTGGGATAGCGTAACCACATCATACTTTTTATCTGCTACATTCTCTAAGTTAAAAATACCACCAAAATAAGACTGAAAGCCCATTTGCTTAACATTATCAACGCAAACCTGGGTTATATCAATACCTGTAAGATTAGTAAAACCTTTTTCTTTTAAGCAAACTAACAATCCTCCATTTGCACAACCAACGTCTAAGATAGCACTATTCTTAGTTGTACAATTTTGTTCTATTATTCCGGCAGCTATGTTTAACCTTATTTTATCAATAGTATCTAACCCACCACCGGAAGCGGTTTCCTTATGCTCATACTTGGACATGCTGTTATAATACAAATCATAATCAGCTTGCACAGCCTTTGTATCAGCAAAACAAAACCCACAATCATAACACGAAACCACATCATATTGATTAGGCAGAACAGAATTAGCAGGTAAAGTAAAATGTTGTATATGTAATATTGACCCCTTGCTACTGTTACATATCGAACATGAACGTATTAAATCTTTAGTATTCTCCATAGGCATTAAAATTATAAATTAAATTTTAATTGTGTCTTATAGCCATACAATTATGTAAGACAGAAGAACGTCTATAGTAACAAAGACGTTATAAAGAAAGTATCTCCATCATTTTAAGCATAGCAGGATTAAGCGACTGGGTATGCTTAATGGCATTCTCAAAAGGAGTATAAGTAACTTGTTTATTTACGATGCCAATCATAACGCCCTGTTTGTTTTGCAACAAAGCTTCTACGGCATTATACCCCATAATACTCGCATTTACACGCTCCATGCAGGTGGGTGAACCGCCTCGCTGTATATGCCCTAATATACTAACGCGCATGTCAAATTGAGGAAATTGTTGCTTTAGTTTTTCGGCTACTTTGTATGCACCGCCACTCTCATCACCTTCGGCAACAATGATAATTTTACTAGCTTTATCGGCTCTGCTTGTTTTTAAACGTGCAATAAGTTGTGGCACATCATTTTTTGTTTCAGGTATTAAAATAGCTTCGGCACCTGTACCTATTCCACTTCTTAGAGCAATTAAACCGGCATCTCGTCCCATCACTTCTACAATAAATACCCTGTCATGACTCTCAGCCGTGTCTCGTATTTTATCTACAGCATCAATTACGGTGTTAATGGCAGTATCGTATCCTATTGTAAAATCAGTTCCTATTAAATCATTATCTATAGTACCCGGGCAACCAACAATAGGTATCTTACTTACTTTAGATAAAGCAATAGCTCCTGCAAACGTACCATCTCCGCCAATAACTACTAAAGAATCAATATGGTGTTTGCTAAGATTATGAGACGCTTTTTGCAAGCCTTCATCTGTTTTAAAACGTTCACTCCGGGAGGTCTTTAGTATAGTACCACCACGTTGTATAATATTAGCCACCGATTTGCGGTCAAGGTGTATATGTTCATCATTTATAAGCCCTTCATACCCATGTTTAAAGCCAATTACTTCTATCTTGTGATATAGCGCAGTACGCACCACTGCGCGCAGGCAGGCATTCATTCCTGGGGCATCTCCACCAGAGGTTAATACGGCAAGCCTTTTCATAATTAGTTATTTATTGTGTTAATCTTTTTGCAATTACTTTCTGCAGGTTTCCAAACACTTGCCCTGGACTAAAACGCCGCCAGTTAAAATCATCCAACTCCCCTCCACTCAAAAAATAATAATCAATATTATGCTGCTGAAATTCTTTTAAAACATGTTCTCTAAAGTTCAGAAAGATAATCCAGCCATCATCTCCATTGTCCTCAAACCACTCTTCATAATAACTATCATCAGAGGTGTGAAAGTTAAGTACATTTTCTCCTATTAAAACAAATTTATTAATTCCATAAAGTCCCATTTCATCAATCACATCACGTTTCAGTAACATAATATCATTGCTTATAGCATCATTCCATTCACCTATCAACTCTATAAAGCAATACTTCTCTTCATAATCAACAAAGAGTATTTTGATGTACATGGTTTCGCTGCCAAAATCATCCCATTGTGGATGTAAGGCATAGTTGTATATATTGTTGGTAAACTCAAGTTCGCTGTAATCCCTTCCATAAAAAGGAGAATTCTCATCATCTGATGCGATGTAGAGATGTCTCCAGTTATAAAAGGGTTCAATGTCGTGCATGTATAATCAGAAAATCTTAAGCAAAGGTAATTAGTCTTTTAGGAAGATACAATTAAGAGGGCACAATTCTATTCGACCAAAAGGTTGCAACCTCTGATATCGCTATTATCAAAGCGCCCCATCAATTCAAAGGAATTGTCGGGATGGAGCTTTCCTAAATCCTGAGTAGCAATAAAACTACATGAGTTAATGTTTGCCAAATCAATTACATTTATGCCACCTGTTTTATTTTGAGGAAGATAATTGAATGGGTCATTAGTATCTCTTATTAAAACACGCATCCAGAGGGGCATTTGAAACAATCCATTTTGCATTGAATAGCCCTGACTAAGTAATTCGGTCATACCATACTCTGAATAAACAGTATGTATGTTAAGTTTTTCTTTAAGAGTGGCGTGTAATTCTTCTTTCAACATTTCTTTACGCCTGCCTTTCATACCCCCTGTTTCCATAACGATAAAGTTATCGGGAAGAGATACATTCTTTTCGGCTAAATCGAGTAGAGCATAACTAACTCCAAGCAATAAAGTCTTTTGGTTTTGTTTTTTCAGGTAGTTAATAGTTCCTATTAAAGCCTCATAATCATCCAAATAAAATCCACTTTTAGGATGCTTACTTTCATCAATCAATCTCTGGGCCATATATACCAGTGATGAACCTGTTCTCTCCAAGTACAAGGGAAGCAGGGCTAAAACACAATAATCGTTTGGCTTACCAAAGAATTGATTAAAGCATTGCAGAAAACTTCTTTCATAAAGCTCGATATCGTTTACATAATGATACGATGTACCTGTTTGTGTAGTTCCACTGCTGCTAAAAGATACAGGCCTTTTTGGTTCAATAATCTCTGTAATTACTTTATGCGTTTTAAAAAAAGAAATAGGTAAGAAAGGAATCTTATTAAGTGCATTAATCTCATCCGTTTTAATGCCAAGGGCATCTGCAAAATCTTTGTAAACTCTATTGTTTGCATATTGTAGCTTACATACTTCTAATGCAATTTTTTCAAACCCATAAACATCATTTCTTTGTAAAGAAAAGATGCGTGCTGTTAAATTATCGTAAAGAGAATGGGAGTCTTTGTCCACTTTACAAAATTATTCTTAATTTTAGCTTGTTGTTTATATATGAGGAAACTATTTTACCTATCACTTGTTGCATTAGTTCTGTTACTTGCTTTTTCCTGTAAAAAAGAAACTACTAACACGAACGCCGCACCTGTTATAAGCTTTGTTAGTTTTACTACATCTAGTGCCACCTCAGCGGTGCTTACTTTTAGTTTTAGCGATGTTGATGGTAACAACAATTTAGGGCAGCAACAAGGTGATACTACAGGTCATTTTTCTCCCGACTCTGTCGGGTATTACGATTTTTACATGCGTTATTACTGGAAAAACTATACAGGCCATTTTGTAACCTATTATTATCCTTATGGTACTCCTCCCAGTAATGGCGATACCAACTACATAGACCGTTCTATTACGCCCTACCATTTGCCCTACATAAGCACCAACAGCAAAAACCCGTCTATTAACGGGCTGATTACTGTTAACCTTAGCCAGTATATACCGCCACCGCAAGGCATTTATGGTAGTCTTCAAATGCAACAAATTTGGGATAGCCTACAGTGTTTCCGGTACGAGTTTTGGATATACGACCGGCAAATGCACAAAAGCAATATAGTTACCACACCCCAGTTTAATACAAACTACCCCCTTAATTAATTAAGGGATATTACTAAGCCACCTATTTACGAAGAGTAATACAAACAAAAACCGTTCTTTTTTTAAGAGAACGGCTTTTTGTTTTGTTATTGGGCGGGAGAAAACATAAAGCAGGTAAAATCCTCTCCGAGCAATTGGGGAGGATTTTTTTGTTATAAAAACATCTACCTTTGGTACATCCAAAATTAAATGTCTAAGTACGTATTAGATTCTGATTACGATTACGATTTCTCCCTACTTGCCCTGTCGGCACACATACCCGATTATAAAATAAGTATAGAAATAAACCACCTGCTGGGCATTAATTTAAGCAGAGATACTCCTATTGAACTCAGCAATAAAAGCATAAAAGCCCCCCTGCTCTTTTCCTGCTTTAGCTTTCAGGATGAAGAAGAACAAACCGACTTTATTTTGCTATCCAATAAAAGTAGCAATACCGTTTCATCTGCTGCCAAGGCAGATACACCCTCTTTGTTTAAAGAAGAAGGCAGTGATGTAACCTTTCTTTTAGTACCCGAACTTGCTCAGGCTGACTACTTATTAATGATAAAAGCAGATAATTATGCTGAATTGGCAAATGATATACTAAACAAGCTAAAGACCATTACCTTTGTGCTATCGGTTCGGGTAATAAACCCTGAAACGCTGAGCTCTAAAAAGAATTTAATTATTTAAACATATATGACGGAGTTTTCTCATAAAACAAAAATTGTGGCCACCATGGGGCCTGCTACAGCAAGTGCCGAAGTATTGGAAGCCATGTTTACCGCTGGACTGGACATTTGCCGCATTAATTTTTCGCATGGAAATTATGATGCTGTAAAAGAAACCGTAGATAATATCCGTGCCATAAATAAAAAGCTAAACCGCCATGTTGGTATTTTAGGCGATTTACAAGGTCCTAAACTCCGTATAGGCGAAGTAGAAAACAATGTGGTTTATTTAACCGAAGGAGAAGAAATTACCATTACCACCCAAGAGTGTGTGGGTACTAATGAGCGGGTTTATATTACCTACCCTCAATTTCCTAAGGATGTAAAAGCCGGAGAATTGGTGTTGATTGATGATGGTAAGATTCATTTAAAAGTACTTTCTACTAATGGAAAAGATGAAGTTAAATGCCTTATCATTTCAGGCGGAGCGCTTTCTTCTAAGAAAGGCGTTAACTTACCTAATACAAAAATATCGTTGCCCTGCCTAACGGTAAAAGACCTTCGCGACCTTGATTTTGCATTAGAGCATGATTTTGATTGGATAGGTCTGTCTTTTGTACGTAGTGTTACGGATATTGTAGAACTGAAACAAATTATTACCAATAAAGGCAAACGTGCCCGTGTAATTGCCAAGATAGAGAAACCAGAAGCCATAAAAGAAATTGATAAGATATTAGATGTTACCGATGGCATGATGGTAGCACGCGGAGATTTAGGTGTTGAAATGCCAATGGAAGAAGTGCCGTTGCTTCAAAAAATGATTGTTACCAAATGTGTTAATGCCGGAAAGCCGGTAATTATTGCCACCCAAATGATGGAGAGCATGATTACCAGTTATACCCCCACCCGTGCCGAAGTGAATGATGTTGCCAATGCCGTACTTGACGGGGCAGATGCTGTAATGCTTAGTGCAGAAACATCGGTAGGTAAATACCCCGTTAAAGTTATAGAATACATGCGCCGCATTATACACCAGATGGAAAACGGAGCTTCTATTTATTACCGTCATCACGAACCACAGCTAAAAACCAATACCTTTATTACAGATAGTATATGCTACAATGCCTGCAACTTAGCCAAGCAGGCAGGGGTAAAGGCTATTATTTCTATGACACACAGTGGTTACACAGCCTATCGTTTATCAAGTCACCGCCCAAAGGCAGCTATCTACATATTTACAGATAACCCCTCTCTTTTAACCGCACTTAGTCTGGTATGGGGCGTACGTGGTTTTTATTATAATAAGTACGAGAGTACCGACCAAACCATTACCGATTTAAAAGACTACATAAAAGATAAAGGTCTGGTAAAACAAGACGATATGGTAATAAATATTGCCAGCATGCCTATGAAAGAAAAGGGCAGAACTAACATGATGAAGCTGTCTTACATTAGTTAATCAGCCGATTCATAGCTTTAAAAATAAAAAAGCCGCTTCAAATTAATGAAGCGGCTTTTTTATGCTTAAACTTTTAATCTACTTACTTATAATTGTTTTGTTGGGCTCCGGTTGGGTTTTATCACGAAGAAATTATCTTTTTATCAAACACAAAAAATCCCCAACAGGGCTGAAGGGGATTTCTATTGTATTAAGGCTTAAACTCTACTTCAAATAAAGCATCTCGCGGTATTTTGGTAATGGCCAGGCAGCATCATCCACCAAAAGCTCCAATTTATCGCAATGATAGCGTATAGATTCAAACAAGGGCTTTACTTTATCGCAATATGCATGAGCTTGCTTTTTAGCTCCTTCTAAGTTGTTTGCTTTTTTGCGTTCTTCAATCATCTTCTCTACATCGGTTTTGATGGTGGTAACGCGTTCTGATATTTCTTTAATCATATCCATCTGTGCATCGGCAATTTTTTTAAACTCAGCTCCATCAAAAATGGCTTTCATGCCGCTAACGTTATCTACCAATGTCTTTTGGTATTTAATGGCCGAAGGAATAATTTGATTGGTTACTATATCACCGATAATACGCGATTCAATTTGTATCTTTTTGGTATAGGTTTCCAAGGCAATTTCGTAACGGGCTTCCTGTTCTCTGTGAGAAAGTATGTTCAGGTCTTCAAACAATTTTAAAGAAGATTTAGATACATAAGCATCTAAAGCAATTGGTGTGGTGTTGAAGTTATTTAAGCCGCGCTTTTTAGCTTCGACTTTCCACTCGTCGCCATAACCGTTGCCTTCAAAACGAATTTTTTTAGAGGCAACAATTTCTTTCTTCAATATCTGGAAAATAGCTTCGTCTTTTTCAATGCCCTTCTCTAATAAAGCATCAACAGCATGTTTAAATTTAATTAATTGCTCGGCAACTATAGCGTTAAGCGTAGTCATTGGTCCGCTGCAATTGGCGGAAGAACCCACAGCTCTGAACTCGAACTTATTACCTGTAAAAGCAAAAGGTGAAGTGCGGTTTCTATCGGTATTATCTAACAAAATATCGGGTATTTTGCCAATTCCCATCTTCAGAGCAGTCTTCTGCTCAGGTGTCATTTTCTTATCTGTAACACTTGTTTCCAAATCATCCAGTATTTTGCTTAGTTGGTCTCCCAAGAAAGCACTCATAATGGCAGGAGGTGCTTCGTTAGCACCTAAGCGGTGGTCGTTATTAGCCGAGGCAATAGAGGCACGCAACAAATCGGCATGCTCGTGTACGGCTTTAATGGTATTGATGAAGAAGGTAAGGAATTGCAGATTTGTTTTTGGCGTTTTACCCGGGCTCAACAGGTTCTTGCCTGTGTTGGTAGCCAGGCTCCAGTTGTTGTGCTTCCCGCTTCCGTTAACGCCTGCATACGGTTTTTCGTGTAACAACACACGTAGGTTATGACGCAGGGCAACCTTCTCCATAATATCCATAAGCAATTGGTTATGGTCAACTGCTAAGTTTACTTCTTCAAACACGGGGGCGCACTCAAACTGTGCGGGAGCTACTTCGTTATGACGAGTTCTTACGGGTATGCCAAGCAAATGACACTCTAATTCAAAATCGCGCATATAGGCCATGGCACGGGCAGGTATAGAGCCCCAATAGTGGTCTTCTAACTGTTGGCCCTTGGCAGGGGAAGCACCAATTAAGGTTCTGCCTGTTTGTTGTAAATCGTAACGCACATTAAACAGGGCGGCATCTACCAAAAAGTACTCCTGCTCCCAACCCAGCGTAGCAATTACCTTAGTAACGTTCTTATCAAAATACTGACAAACATCGGTAGCGGCTTTATCCAGCGCAGTTAACGAGCGAAGCAAAGGCGTTTTATAATCCAATGCCTCTCCTGTATAAGAAACAAAAATAGTAGGTATGCAAAGGGTTTTATCGAACACAAAAGCGGGCGATGTAGGATCCCAGGCGGTATAACCACGTGCCTCAAAGGTATTGCGTATGCCTCCGCTCGGAAAGCTCGATGCATCGGGTTCTTGTTGTACTAATTGATTACCGCTAAAACGCTCAATGGCTCTTCCGTTTTCTGATGGTTCAAAAAAACCGTCGTGTTTTTCGGCAGTAGTGCCGTTTAGGGGTTGAAACCAATGGGTATAATGGGTTGCACCTTTGCCGGCTGCCCAGTTTTTCATGGCAGAAGCTACCTGATCGGCAATTTTGCGGTCTATAGAAGTGCCTTTTTCAATAGCATTTTGCACCATGCTAAAGGCTTCTTCGCTTAAAAACTCTTTCATGGCATCGTGCCCAAACACGTTAGAGCCATAATAGGCTGAAATTTGTCCGCTTGGCGCAATAGGCTCAATAGGGGTTCTTTTAGATACTTCTTGTAGGGCTGCAAACCTGCGACTTTCCATAATTTATGTAATTTTTTGGCAAATGTATGTAAAAAGAAGGGGGTGTATTTTAAATTATGCATCTTTTTTATAAACAGGTGTTGAAAAATAGGGGGTATTTTTAATTATATGTTAATATTTAAGTCTTTGACGAAAAGATTTCATTGTGATAAGTAAGTTTATCACCGCAATAAGTGTACTTATCATCACGATAAGTGAGCTTATCACCACGATAGGTGAGCTTATCACCACGATAAGTAAGCTTATCATCATGATAAGTAAGCTTATCATCACGATAAGTAAGCTTATCATCACGATAAGTAAGCTTATCACCATGAGAAGTGTGCTTTTCATTGCGATAGGTAAACATTTCACTATGATAAGGAAGCTTTTCATTACCTTTGCTTTAAACTCCATAATATGCGTTACTTATATATAAGCCTGTTATTAATTGCCATCATCCCGAGCATAGTTAAGGGACAAATAATAACCACAGTTGCAGGCAACGGTTATGGAGCAGGTACTGGCATGTGCGGTCATAGCGGAGATGGCGGACAAGCAACCCTTGCAGAATTATGTGCACCTGATGATGTGACATTTGATGCTGTTGGAAATATGTACATTTCTGATTATTCTAATAATCGCATTAGAAAGGTAAACGCATCAGGTATTATAACAACTATTGCAGGCAATGGAACAGCTGGTTTTATCGGTGATGGAGGGCAAGCTACTAATGCAGAGATAAATAGTCCTCAAGATATAAAAGTTGACGGTAATGGAAATTTATACATAGCAGACGGTAATGATCGCATACGGGCGGTAAATACAGCAGGTATTATAACAACTGTTGCAGGAACTGGCACATGCTGTGCTAATCTTGGAGATGGTGGAGCAGCTACGGCTGCAGAATTAGGGCCTGCCGATGTTGCTTTTGATGCGGCAGGTAATATGTATATAGCAGACATACCTAACAACCGTATACGTATGGTAAATACAAACGGAATTATAAGCACCATAGCTGGTAATGGGACAAGTGGATATAGCGGAGATGGCGGGCCGGCAACTGCTGCAAGACTACATTCACCGGGTGGTGTAACTCTTGATGCTTCAGGAAATTTATATATTGCTGACTACATGAATTACCGAGTAAGAAAGGTAAATACTTTAGGTATAATAACTACAATAGCCGGAAACGGAACAGCAGGTTTTACTGGAGATGGAGGTCAGGCTACCGCAGCAGAACTAAGTTACCCAAATGATTTAACTTTCGATGCAGCAGGAAATCTTTATATTGCTCTTAACGATAATGTACGTATGGTAAATAGTTTAGGTATTATAAGTGCAGTAGTAGGCAATGGTATGAGTGGTTATAGTGGAGATGGCGGTCAAGCTACGGCGGCAGAATTGGATAATCCTGTTGGGTTAGCTTTTGATGTTATGGGTAATCTATATATAGCTGATAATAACAATAATGTTATACGCAAAGTAACCAATGTTGCAGCAGCAGGCATAGAGCAATTTGCAAATACTAATGAGCAGGTAACAATTTACCCAAACCCAAACGCAGGCATTTTTCAGGTATCATTTTCAGGTAACAGCGCAAATACAAGCATAGAAATATACAACACGGTAGGTGCTTGCGTTCATCGCCAAATTACCACATCGTCAAATTGTCAAATTGATTTAAGTAGTTTAAACGAGGGTATTTATAATATAAGCCTGCAAAGTAATGGGGGCGTAGTAAATAAACGGTTGGTTATAGTAAGGTAATTAATCTTCTACCTTCATTTCTTTGTTTGCCCAAAGAACTGCGTAGCAATCAGCGAAGCCATTAAAAAACAAAAGAGAGTGAGCTAAACGAAGCAAAGAAAGTGCCCCACGAAAGCCAACCCCAAGCTTTTCTTGGCGCACTGGCTACCCTGCATTGCCCAGAAAACTTTTGGTTCGAGCATCCATCAGTAGCCTCGCCAGCCGCACTCAGCGAATCTAAAAGATTAGATAAATTTCTATTTGAAACAGCGGGTAGCCCGACCGAACGCGGAGCAGCTTGGCTTGTGTGTAGCAGATCGTTTGGTCTTGACTTTTTGTTTCTTTTTCGTCAAGGAAAAAGAAAGTGTAAAAAGAAATTGCGTTATGGGATTGTAGCAAGCTGCCGTGCAGCGTGTAAAGCCCGACGGCAGTAATCTGCCGGAACGCCCAAAGCGTTAACTACTCATTAATCTCATTACCCATCGTATCGCAATGATATAGCTTAGGTTTTTTGCGTTCGTGCTTTTGGGTTGGTGCGCCGCCCTGCTTCTCTTTTACCATCTTTTGGATGATACGGGCACGCTCTTTAGCCAATTCTTCACGCATCTTTAGGTCTTCGTCGGCATCGTAATAAATAATACCATCCACAATAGTCTTATCTACCTTAGCGTTTATAGATAGCGGGTTGTCCGTCCACAGCACCACATCTGCCACCTTGCCTACCTTTATACTTCCTACTTTATCATCTATATGCAGCATTTTAGCGGGGTTAAGCGTAGCCAGTTTAAGGGCTTCTACTTCACTCAATCCACCATACTTAACGGCTTTAGCTGCTTCCTGGTTTAAGCGTCTGCCCATTTCGGCATCATCGCTGTTAACCGCTGTAACCACACCCATTTTGGTTAATAGTGCGGCGTTGTAAGGTATAGCCTCCATCACCTCGAACTTATAAGCCCACCAGTCGGCAAATGTAGATGCGGCAATGTTGTGCGATTTTAATTTATCAGCTACTTTATATCCTTCTAAAATATGTGTGAAGGTATTCACTTTAAAGCCCATGCTATCTGTAACATGTATGAGCATATTAATTTCTGACTGTACATATGAGTGACAAGTAATATGGCGTTTATCATGCAGGATTTCTACCAGTGCATCTAACTCTAAATCTCTTCGCGGTGCTGCTTTGTTTTTATCTTTTGAAGAAGAAGCATCATTCATTATTTTCTCATACTCTTTGGCACGGGTAAAGTGGTCATAATATACCTGCTCTACGCCCATACGCGTTTGAGGAAAACGAACGGTATTAAAATCGCCCCAGTTACTTTGCTTCACATTCTCGCCCAAAGCAAACTTAAT
>CAJCJB010000141.1 GCA_903970545.1 Candidatus Saccharimonadota bacterium
CATTCCCTACCTCTTCCGTTTCATTTTCTTTATCCTTAAAAACAATCTCGGTATCAACCAACACCAAATTATCTACAGAATAGGGTATTTCAAAACCATCGATCTCTACAAAAGCCGTCTTCTTGTCTTTAAAACGAGTAACAATACCTTCACCTTGTTCGTTTAAGAAACGTACTTTATGACCTATGCGGATAGCCATAAAGGCAAAGATAGTGTTTAACACCTATTCTAAATCCTTTCCAAAGGAAAGGATTTGTAACGGTTTACTCCTTTCCTTTTGGGACGGCAATATCCAGTGGATATTTGAGCCCTGGAAAACTAAACAGGAAATCCTGATGTTAAAACTGGTTTATTGAAAGATTAACTGTAGGATATATTCATCCTCAAAGGTATTGGAGGCAATTTTGTTCCATTGCTTCTTTACACCTGCCTGCGTAAAGCCAAGCTTTGTAAACAGGTGCAGGCTCTTTTGGTTGCTTGCCGAGATATTGCAATAAACCTGTTTAACCATCAGTACTTCAAAACAATACTTGCAAAGTAATTGTAGGGCTTGGGTTGCATAACCTTTATTCTCTACATTTTCATCAATCATAATACCAATGCCAACGCGACTGTGGTGGGCATCAAAATCAAACAACTCTATAGTACCAATGGGTGTATTATCTTGCAAACAAATCATCAAGCGAATTTGCTTGGTGGTAAAAATATCCTCGTGCGCATTTACCAGATATTGCTCTAACACAAATTTAGAGAAAGGTGCCAGGGTATTGCTCACTGTCCATATAGCAGGATTGTTTTCCCATTTATAAAGGGTATTTAAGTCGGTGGGCTCAAGGGCACGCAGGTGTATATGTTCTCCTTTTAGGTTCAAACCTTTGTCTTTTGTAGTTCTTTTATAATCTGTCTTTTTAAATCGTCCTGATTATAGGACTGAAGATAGTACATATTTTGTTTCAATGCACCTAAATTAGCACCATACGTTGTGTTGATAAAATCGTTTGTTGTAAGAGCAGCCAGTAAATCAAACACCAGTTTAATATCTTCTTTTGGGATGGCATAAAACTCATCGAAAAACAAACGTATGGGCGAGAGGCAGGTGTTGGTGTTATCGTTTACTTTATCGAACTGCTTTACCTGTTCTATAAAAGTTTCATTTAAATGATTGATGCTAAACACGGGGTGTTTCTTTAGCTTTATAAATACAGTAGGTATTTTACGGAGGGGGATATTTTTAAGCAATACATTACCATTGATGTTTAGCTCTTGTCCTTTTATGGTAAGGGAATGATAGACATTATCAATAAGCAATCCAATATGTGGCGGAATTTGATTGACATAAAGTAGTACTAAGTAAATACCTTTTTTTACATCTTCGGGTTTATAATCCTTCTGAATATGTATGGCGTTTGCATCCACCGTTATTTAAGGACTTCATAAATGGGGTTGCCAATGTTTCCGTTGGTGTAAGGTATGTTTAGCAACTGGCAAATGGTTGAAGCGATATCGGTAATGTAAATAGGGCGCAATGTGTTTCCTTTTTTGATACCATTGCCATAAAACAAAAGTGGCACGTGGGTATCGTAACTAAAGGAAGTTCCGTGGGTGGTGCCTGTTTTATCATAATCTATAAAGCCGGGTTTATAAGAAACCAAAACATCACCGCTGCGTTTGTTGTGAAAGCCACGTTGTATAAGCGACCTGAACAGCATATCGTTTTGTGTTTGAAGAATCAGTTGTTCACCGCAAATGGCATCACTCACTTCATCAAAGGTTAAGAGCACACGCACGCAAAATTTCTCAACGGCAAACTTATCCAGTTTCTTTGCGATGATAACAGAGTCGTTTAAATAAACCTGTTGGTTAGCACATTTCATAATCAACGTAGAATCTCCATATTCTTTGTTTAATTCTTGTTTTAATTTCTTTTCAAGACTTCTTCCGTTAACATAACCTGCATTTATTTTTAAGCTCTGCAAATAAGCAGGCACATCAGTTGCACCATGGTCGGCAGTTAGGAAGAGGGTGTAATTTCCTTTCCCGATTTTTGTGTCTAAGTATGTAAAGAGTTCTTCCAAATCTTTATCCAAACGCAGATAAGTATCTTCTGTCTCCACCGATTTTGGTCCGAATGAATGCCCCACATAATCAGTAGAAGAAAAACTTACGCAAAGCATATCGCAAACTGCATCGTTTCCTAAGCCTTCTCCTTCAATGGTTGCAATAGCCAAATCTTTAGTAAGGCTGTTTCCAAAAGGTGTAGAGCGAATGATGTCAAATTTATTTTCAGCTAACTGCTTCTTAAAATCATAAGGAAACACAGGCTTATCTTTTTTATTGGGTGCTTTCTCAAAAACATTTTCATCAGGCAGGCTCTCGGTATATTTATCTATAGTTAACATGGTTTCCCAACCCTTGTCTAAATACTGTTTGGCCAGTTTCTTATCGTTAAAATCATTTAACCACTTAGGTAACTCGCTTCTATAGAACGAAGATGTAATAAAATTTCCGGTGCTACCATCAAACCAATAAGCCCCATCAGCCGCATGTCCCGCAGGAAGTATAGAGCTTCTGTCTTTTAAAGAAACACCAACCACCTTTGCTTTATTGTTTGAGGCAATTTTAATTTCATCGCCCACAGTAGTAGCATCCAAATTAGCAGGAGACATCATTCCGGCATCGCTGGTGCTACCTACAGGCTTTACATTTTTATCCTGTGTACAATAAATTTCTTTCCTTGTCTTTTTATCATACCACTCGTTAGCGGCAATGCCATGTATAGCAGGGCTTGTACCGGTATAAATAGATGCGTGCCCCGGGCCGGTGAAAGTAGGCACATAATTATATTGCGTATTCCTGCAAAGAAATCCTTCTTTTAATAAACGCTTAAAGCCTCCTTTGCCATACTTATCAGAGAAACTATACAGGTAATCATATCGCATCTGGTCTACCACAATACCAACCACTAATTTAGGTTGCTGCGCATACACTGTTAGAAGCGAGCAATAAAAAGCCGAGCAATAAAGAATTATTTTTTTCATTTTATATTTGAGTGAAATAGTTTTTTGTTATCAATAAAAGCTTCCAATACATCACCAATGTTAACGGCAGAAACCCCTTCAGGAGTTCCGGTATAAATTAAATCTCCTGTTTTAAGGGTAATGAACTGAGACACATAAGAGATTATCTTATCAAAAGAAAAAATCAAATCTTTTGTATTGCCTACTTGTCTTATTTTGCCATTAATATTTAATTGAAAAGAAATATTGTTAAGCGAAGCAAAATTAGCTTTAGGAATAAATTCTCCTATTGGTGCAGCATTATCAAAGGCTTTTGCTTTCTCCCAGGGCAAGCCTTTTTCTTTGCACTTCATCTGTATATCACGTGCCGTAAAATCAATACCAATGCCGATTTCATTGTAATACTGAAAAGCAAACTCCTCTGCAATGTGCTTTCCATTCTTAGAAATCTTTAAAACAATCTCTACTTCGTGGTGCAGGTCTTTAGTAAATTCGGGATAATAAAAATCTTTATCCTTTAATAAAGCTGTTTCCGGTTTCATAAAGAAAACAGGCTCGGTAGGCACCTCCGATTTCATTTCTTTGGCATGCTCAGCGTAGTTACGTCCAATACAAATTATTTTCATCTTAATAGAATGATTTAATCAGCACAAAGTAAAGGTTTTTTTACTTTGTCATTGCTTACGAATAGCTAAAACTCTACATGCGCACGGATAGCAAAGATGTTTACAGGCCCGCGGTCTTTATTATAGCCGGGATTCATTACAAACTGGTAATCGGCAGTTGCCCAAAGCCATTTTAATAGCCTCACTTTATAAAAGGTT
>CAJCJB010000142.1 GCA_903970545.1 Candidatus Saccharimonadota bacterium
GGTGTATAAGGAGGTAATATTCATCTATGATTAATTAATTAATTAACATTATTATATACTATTCACACCAAAGGTAAGTTAGTGTAAGTATAAAAGCTAATTTAGAATTTAAAGAAATCCTGAACATCAACTTCTAATGCGTTTGCAATTTTTAATAAGGTTGTAGCCGTTACATTGGTTCTTCCTTTTTCTATCGGTATAAGATTAGACTTTTCAATATTACATATATCTCCCAGTTGTACTAAGGTTAGGTTTTTGCGTTTACGCACTTTAGTAATATTCTGCCCAATTAATTTTAGATAATCCTTTTCATTCATGGTAAAAAGCAAGTTTTAACTATTTCACAGATAACAGGGTATGTTTTATCATACCATTAGAATTTTTACTTATATTTGGAGAAAACATTTACCATGAAAAAAGCAATAGCGTTTATTTTCGTAGTGTGGTAAACTGCGCGATGAATTTTGTGAGGGTGGTAAATTCCCCTGAAAGAACGTTTTAATAAACTCCACGCACCTTCCAAACTATTAACGTGTACATTCCCTCTTACATATTCCTTCGTGCCGTGATTAACTGTTGAGTGACGATAATACTTTTGTAATCTTCTATACGCCCACGAAAGCAAGTAAAACGCTAAAAACCATTTTTGTAACGGTAAATTAGAATTTTCGTAAATGGTATTTGTAGTTATTTGGAACTGCTTGGCACATTTCTTATTTCCACACTTAAATAACCTACCATTACTATAACGGTAAATTTTAGCATCATTTTTACAAACTAGACTGCTAAACGTTAAAAAAACAGGCTGTTTGAAAGAAAAAATGTTAAAATTTGAAGAAAATGGAGTGTTTAGGGAGTTGTTGTAGCAGCAGGCGCGGTAGCACTGGCTTGAGCTTTGAATGCATCAAAGTTAAATATCAAAGAAAAACGCAAGGTGTTTTGCAATGGGTTACGCTGCGTAAGGGGTGCCAAATAACTCATATCGATATTAAAGACAGTATACTTAACTCCAAAACCAAACGTAAGGTATTGACGGTCTCCCTGAGTTTTATTTTCATAATAGTAGCCGGCTCTAAAAGCAAGCAGATTATCGTACCAATACTCCATACCCGAAGATGCTTTTATCTCCTGAAATTGCTCAGCATAACCACCTGGAGCATCTGTAAAAGAACCAAATATACCCTGAGCAACTGGGCGATAAGGGTTTTTACCTTCTGAAATTAAATATCCTCCATTACCGTCAGGAATACGATTTCCATTAACGTCTGTTAACCAAACAGGTGGAGTTGGTACCATCAGCTTAGTTGCATCTGCTAAAAATGTAATGGTGTTATAATCATCTAAATGTATTTTGAAACTGGCTCCTAAACGAAGTTGGGTTGGTATAAAGCTTTTTGATGATTCATCTGCATTATCTGTATAATATATTTTACTACCTATATTAGAAATGTTCATTCCGGCAGCAAACACACCTTTTTTTTCTCCCATATCAAATTTTTTACTATGATAATATGCAGCAATATCAGCAGCTACTGCCCTACCCGGATGTGTTGTAGTAGAACTTCCCGGAAGAGGAATGCTATTTGTTAGATTAGAGTTGATATACCGAAACACCAATCCTACAGAGAAATGTTGACTAAGTTTTTGGCTATATCCTGCATCGAGGGCAAACTCATTAGGTTTAAAAGTTCCTATATTATTCCCGTTGTTATCTGTAAATTGAACAGAGCCCAAAGTAAAATATCTTAAAGAGCCGGATACTGCGGCCATTTTATTTATCTTTTTAAAGCCAGCCAAAGATGCTAAACTCATATCGGGAACTAATTGTCTTAACCAAGGTGTATAGTTCATGGCTAAACCAAAATCTTTATCGGCAAAAGCATATTTAGAGGGGTTCCAAAACTGAGAATTAGCATCGGGAGTAGAAGCAGCACCCAAATCGCCCATACCGCCTGCGCGGGCATCAGGTGATATTAAAAGAAACGGAACGGCCGTGGTAACTGTATTTATCCCTCCTTTGTTATAATTAACACCTTGAGAATAGGATTGAAATGCTAAGGCACAAAGACCAAGTGATGCAATTATTTTTTTACTCATTTTTATAACGCCTACAAATTTAATTATTTAATTTAAGATTACTAACTTCTCTATCTTCTCTGCTTTGCCTCCTGAATCAGTGTTTTTAACAATTACTTTGTAGATATAAACACCACGGGCGAGTTTATCTCCATAATTATCTCTGCCATCCCAACTAATACCATCTGTTCGGAAACCTTGGTTTTCAACGGTTTGTGAAATAGTCTTTACAATTTTTCCGGTAATGGTAAATATTTCTACTTCAACATTCAGATAGTCGCAAGCTTGGTTATGCTCTACATAAAATTTAGTAGAGTTGGAAAATGGATTAGGATAATTTAACACATGTGACAAAGCCACTTGGGCATTTTGTGCCACTACAAAATCAATTGTGGTATTGCTTGAGTTATCCAGCACGTCCCATGCTTTCAGATTTAAGGTATGATTTCCATTTGATAAACTACTTAGCTGATATAATAATTTACCGGATTGGTATTTATTTAAATCTGCTTGGTAGTAATCATTTAAAACGATCTCATGAGCTGTATTTGCATCTAATGTGGCTACCAAATTATGCCCTATACCATTACCTGTTGTATTTATACCTGTTGAATCGGCTAATAAAGCATATATAAAAGGGGTTTGGTTGGTAGTACCACCTGATACAAAATGATTATCATTCATATATAGATTAATGGTTGGCCCCTGATGATCTATGACAGGATTATTGCTAGTCCCTCCTACTGTAATTTGTTCATAATACCCTGAGGCATCCGTGGTATCAGCCTGGGCATAGTAGCTAATTTTTCCATACCCAAAATTGTACATAATATCTTTCGGGACAATAAATGTATAAGTAAAATTTCCGTTGGTAACTGAAGATTGTCCTTTAAACAGAACATTTTCTTGTAGTGAAAAAGGATATGCATAATATACAGTATCAGGTGGGCAACATGAAATTTGTTGAGGATATTCCGAATTATTAAGCGTAGTTAGTTTAGTAGGTTTATCAAATACAGTTATATATATAGTCCCATTAAAATTAGTAAGCTGATGCCCATTAATATCCGAAACATACCCAGAAATAGTATATTTACCTAAGGCAGATAGTGTATCATTAACATTTAATGTATAATTATGGTTATTAATTTTTGATGGAGTGGTATATTGTTTTGGATAAGACAAAGTAAGCGCCGGATCTCCAAGTAAACAAAAATTTATAAGATTACTTGCACTTGGTGCTTGTTTTGTCATTCGAATAATATCCCCCATAGTAGGGCGTTTTCCATTAACAAAGGAATTAAGCGCAGTATCATAAAAAGTAGGCCCTAAATCAATCCCAGCAGTAGAATAGGCAGAGCGGGTCGTGGTAAATAACCCTATTCCTCCACCATTAGGGTTTAGCAAAATATCTTCTCCAGCTGACTCATAAGCAGGATTATCGTAGGTACTAAACTGGCAGGTTGCCGTAAACCATAATGATAAATTGTTTATATTATTCCATTGCTCAATTTGATTTATACTAACAACTTCGGTATTTGATAAATTAAGCGTACCACCATGCCCACAATAACCTATTATTAAAGCTCCTTTGGCAACACGGTTATTAAGAGCTGTTACCGCATCAGGATGGCGCAAGCCTCCAGGCACAGTTATTATCTGATAAGCATCTAAATAAATTTTATCGATATTGTATCTTTCATTTTCTCCAATTATACTTGCATTTGTTTCCTGCGTCTGGATAAAAGTTATTTCCCAACCATAATCTGACAAGCTACCTGGTTGAGGGTCATCAGCCATAAGTGAAACCCAGTTTCGCCAATCGGGTGTATTTTGTGTAGCTTGGTCACAACAACTAGATGTAGGCTCAGAACGGTTATAATATTGTACGGTTTTTTGTGCAACACCATTTGCTTCAGAAGCAGTTTTTACCGGAATACGTCCTACCCCTATGTCTATTAACCCATCTATATTCCCATTTGTATCAATAACTCCTTCACCCTCATCTAATAACCCATAAAAATCATCCCCTGTTAAAGAATTTAAAGGACTCCATGAATTATAGGTTTCATAAGCAGGAACAAATACAGTATTAGAGGGGTCATATCTATCTTTTTGTAAATACGAACCTGTGCCATATAATAATAAATATCTTGGAGGGGTGGTACCCGCTTTATTATACAACATACGTACAAACTGACGTATTGCCATTATATCTTGCACACCAGATGAGAATTCATTATAAATCTCATCCGGTGTAGCAATACAATAAGATAAATTTTCATTTTGATTGTAATGAAGTTGCGCAAGTTGCTTTGCTGCATCATTAAAAATTTTAGGGGCTACAATCACATAATCAATATTTTGTAATGAGTGTAAATTTTGACTGGGTACCGCACCTACAAAAGCAGGTGTATTATAAAATGTGCCATCAAAAGCAATAAATTGTTGTAAAGTATCTGTGGCAACAGTAAACGAATAATTATTAGAAGCAACCGTAGTATCCTGCTCAGTAATATTGAACTGATTTGTAATATTCCATATACGAATAGTTGAAGAGGAACTTTGTAAGTTAAACTGGGAAATTCTACCCGGACCGATGCTACGATAGTCTCTAAAAGTCATTTGACTTCCTTGCATAGAAAGCCCACGTCGAACATTTAACCATATATAATTAAGCCAACCTGATTCATCATTATATGCAGCAGTTACAGTTATATTTATTGTGCTACCTGCACTACCATTATATATAAAATAAGTTGCGCCTGTTCCGTTAACGGGTGCAGCTAAATCACATTCAAACTGATTGCAAACCGAATTAAAAGGAATTTGATACCCTCCAGTTGGATAACTAACATTAAAAATACCATTACCACTTGTGCGTGTACCAATTAAATCCGTCTTAAGCCAAACAGTATCATTTTGCAGGTTTGGAAAAGAAAAATTAAATGAATAACTTGATACGTTTTCAAAACTTTCACCATATAATTCTCGTCCTGATTGCATGATATTTATGATATCATTTTCGTGCACAACATAATCATCGAAACTTGTAACATTATAATTAGCTGGAGCAGAAGCATTTGATTGCATCATAATTCGTTTTCCGGGAGAAGAATTATCTATGGTTAAAAAATAAAAAACCGAATCAGAATAATA
>CAJCJB010000143.1 GCA_903970545.1 Candidatus Saccharimonadota bacterium
GAACTGTACTAATTAGGGGGAGCTGACAACTGTACCAAATGGTTGAATGACTGTACCAATTGGTTGAATGACTGTACCAATTGGTTGAGTGACTGCACCAATTGGTTGAGTTGCTAAATCTACAGGTTGAATCACTAATACTACAGTTCGAGTGACTAATTCTGCAGGTTGAATGACTAATACTACAGTTCGAGTGACTAAACCTACAGGTATAGTAGCTCAAACTACAGTAAAAGTTACTATTTAATGTATTACAGTATAATACCACTCAGAAAAAGCGTATGGGTTTGGGTTATTAAAATATATCATTTACGGTTTTTATTTTGTCATTCTGAACGATGCATTATAAGTACCATTGGATGTTTGATACTTACTGTTGCATGCTTTATCAGTACTGTTAGGCGCAATACCAAAGCCATATTTTGCTTCAATTGTGCAGATACATCTTAGCATCAGATTAAATAGTACGATGATTAAAGTAGTGCTGCCTGGCGGTTAATCATAAAAAATGTGAAATAATCCTTTATTTTAACATTTGGCACGATGCTTGTGTAACAGCTATTAATAAAAACAAAGCTCATGAAATCGAAGATTCACCAATTCGGAAAAGAAAAGCTAAAAGGCATTGGTAAAACAACAATTCTACTAGCAGCTCTTATACTTGCAAGCTGCGCCCCGCAAAACAGAGATGTCGTTCGTCAACCTGCAAAAGAAGGAAGCATAGAAACCGTTATTTCGGTAAATCATCATCTGGGCTACGATTTATTAACCACCACCCACAAAATATGGCTGAATGGTATGATTGATAAAATCATTACACAAAAAGATACCCTGAAACCCTTAGGTAATGTTACAAAATTGGTAGATGATGGTTGGGGTGGCGAAATACGACGTACCTTTCCGAAAGCTTACGAAGTTTATATAACAGTTAAATAACAACAATAAAACTTAAAGCCATGAAAAAGAGCAAATACATTAGCCTGGTACTTATCTCTGCTGCACTGGCTTCGTGCGACAGACAACTACGCGATACCGGCGACGGCGAAATTGCCGACGGAGAGCCCAAAAACGTTTACATGAGAAATGATACCACGCAGGATTATATTCCTGCAAATACCTATTACGATAATTCGCTGTGGTATTATTCCTTCATGCCAAGCTATGGTATATACTGGGGTGGCTACGGCGGCTACTACCTGCCCAATTACTGGCACCGTTGGAATATGTTTACCCCCGGTTATTACCCCGGTCAGTATGGGCGCGGGTATTACCGTGGTGGCATAGGAGGAACGTATGGAGGCGGCAGTTATTATGGTCCGCGTACCACTACCACAGGCGGCTTTGGGCAACGGGCAGGTTCTTCAGGCTTTGGAGGTAATTCATAAGGAGTTTAAACCAACAGCTATGCAACGTATATCCATAACACCACGCCCAAACTGGCAACAAGCAGTAGAAAATGTAGGCTTCGGTTTCCATTCTTCCAATACACCCTATTGGGATGAGAGCGCTTACTATCAGTTTACGATGGATGAGGTGTTGCTTATTGAAAACGCCACCAACCAACTTTGGGAAATGTGCATAAATGCCGTGCAATATGTGATTGATAAAAAACTGTACGATAAATTTTTTATCCCTCAATGGTTTGTTCCGCATATCGAAAAATCGTGGGATGAAGACCACGCCTCTATTTATGGGAGATTTGATTTGGGTTATGATGGCACACAATTAAAAATGCTGGAGTTTAATGCAGATACGCCCACATCTTTGTTTGAAGCTGGTATTATACAATGGTATTGGTTGCAGGATTTTAATAAAGATAAAGACCAGTTCAATTCTATACACGATAAACTGGTAGATACCTGGAAGTATTTAAAAGAGTATTTGCATGCAGGCAAACTTCACTTCACTTGTATCAAACAAAGCCTTGAAGATTTAACTACCGTTGAATACCTGCGCGATTGCGCCATACAAGCAGGCATGGATACCAAACTTATTTATATAGATGATATTGGTTGGAATGCTGAACTACAGGCTTTTGTAGATAGGGAGGAAGAACAAATAAAAAATATCTTTAAACTATATCCTTACGAATGGCTGGTGCATGAAGATTTTGGGAAGAATATCTTACAAGATAAAAACAATGCCCTATGGATAGAACCAAGCTGGAAAATGATTTTATCTAACAAAGCCATACTGCCCATACTTTGGCAACTGTATCCTAATCATCCGCATCTGCTAAAGTCATATTTCAATAAAGGAGATTTGACAGATTATGTGAAGAAACCTTTGCTGTCAAGAGAAGGAGCTAATGTTGAAATAATAAAAGGCAACCACACCATTGAAAAAACAGCAGGAGATTATGGCGAAGAAGGGTATGTATATCAGGAACTCATCAACTTACCTAACTTCAATAATAATTATCCTATTATAGGTTCTTGGGTAATTGGTCAGGAAGCAGCTGGTATAGGCATAAGAGAAAGCAATACGTTAATTACCAATAACACCAGCAGGTTTATTCCTCATTTGATTGCGTAGTTGCAATATTAAAAGAACTTAATCGTTAGCTAGTAAATATAGAGATGATAAAGACAATCCTTTTTACTTTACTCTTCTCCTCCTCTCTTTTTTGGAGAGGGGCTGGGGGAAAGGCTTCTGCTCAAACTTATATAACTATACCCGACCCTAATTTTGCAGCTTATCTCTTAAAGGAAATACCTGCTGCAATGAAAGGTAATAGGATGGATACAAGTAATACCCTTGTAACCACAATTACCGATAGTATAAAAGTTGCGGAAATGCATATTGCAGACCTAACGGGTATTCAGTATTTTAAATCTCTCACGTATTTACTTTGCGATGGTGATTCTTTAACAAGTCTTCCGCCATTACCAAATACGCTTAGGTGGCTTTCTTGTTATAAAAACAAACTAATAAGTCTTCCCCATTTGCCTGATTCGTTGAGACATTTAAACTGTGAAGCCAATAAACTAACCAGCCTGCCAGAGCTTCCTAAATGTATAGTACGTTTAAGTTGCGATGTAAATCAATTAACGAGCCTTCCTGATTTACCTAAATCACTTAGGCTTTTGGGATGCTACTCCAATCAATTAATGAACTTACCTACTCTACCTGATTCGTTAGTTGAGTTAACCTGCTTCGATAATCGTTTAACACGCCTTCCCTATTTACCAAGGGGGATAAAAAAATTAAATTGCAGTAATAATAAGTTAACAGCCCTACCTGCTTTACCCAATTCAATTAAAATTCTAAACTATGGTATTAACCAGATATTTAGTATTGCTGTTTTACCTGATTCTCTTCAAACTTTAGACTGCTATAGTAATGGACTGGAGAGCCTACCACTCTTACCTAACTCCCTTAAAACTTTAAATTGTCAGGGTAATAAGCTTACTAAAATTGAAGGATTACCTAAAGCACTTCAAACATTAAATTGTAATAACAACAAACTAACAAGTATTAATTATTTACCTAATACACTTCAGAATTTTAACTGTGGTATTAATCAACTAACCAATCTTCCAAATTTACCTGTCAATACCCAAACTTTAAACTGCAATAATAATAAGTTAATAACCTTGCCTGATTTACCTAAATGTATTAAAATATTAAACTGCTCAAATAATCTGTTAGTAAGTCTTTCGGTTTTGCCTGATTCACTTATAAACTTGAATTGTTTTAAGAATCAATTAACTACGCTGCCAATATTACCTCAACATTTGCAGTCTTTAAATTGCAGTAGTAATCATTTAGTAAGGATTTCTATGTTGCCTAATTCACTTAAAACTTTAAATTGTGAAAATAATTATCTAACGAGTTTGCCTAAACTGCCAAATATGCTTAAAGATTTGAATTGTAATGGTAATCAACTAGTAGGACTTCCTATATTACCTAAATTACTTAAAAGCTTAAATTGTAGCTATAATCATTTAAAAAATATTCCTTCATTACCCGATTCACTCGCTATTTTAAATTGTATGTATAATCAACTAATAAGCCTTCCTGTTTTACCAAATAAGATTAAAACTTTAGTTTGCAATAATAATAGTCTTTATTGTTTTCCCATTTTTCCTGAATCTGTTGTGCATCTTAATGTAAGTAATAATCTATTTAATTGTTTACCTAATTACATTAAAGCTATGCGTGCGGAAGAAAAGAATTATCCCTTATGTGAATTAAATAACACAAACAAGTGCTCTCCGGTAACGAAGGTAAATAGTGAATGATGATTACTTACCACCAATTTTTCCGTTTAAAGAATAATGCCATACCTGCCATAACACTTAGCATTACTCCCCAAACAATATAATATGCATAAGGACTGTTAATCTCCGGCATGTATTTAAAGTTCATACCATACACACCCACAATAAACGTTACAGGTATAAATATAGAAGAGATAACCGTCAGGGCTTTCATTGCTTCATTTAGCTTGTTAGAGTTACTGCTCAGGTAAATATCCATAATGCTGGATAGCATCTCTCGGTCACCCTCAATAGAGTCTAACACACGGTTCACGTGGTCTTGCAAATCCCGCAGATAAGCATCATTGCTTTCATGTATTAAATCAGTCTCGCTTCGTACTATGCTATTTACAAGCTCTCTTACAGGCCACATCTTCCGCCGCAAGAAGTTCATCTCTCTTTTTAAATCATGCAGTTTGATTAAAGCTTCTCTCTGTGGAGAGTCTGTAATTTCATCATCCAACTCTTCAATATGTTCGCCAAACTTTTCCAATATTTTAAAGTAACAATCTACCACGGCATCCATCAGGGCATAAGCCAGATAATCGCATTGCATTTTGCGTACCCTGCCTTTATCCTGCCTTATTCTTTTTCTCACAATATCAAAGGCATCACCACCACCGGGCTCTTGAAAAGAAATAACCGTATCTTTAAAAAGCAAAATGCTTAAATGCTCGCTATGTATAATGTCATCCTGATAAAGCATTTTCATTATGCTGATAACATAATGATCGTAATCTTCAAACTTAGGACGAGACTCTGTATGAACAATATCCTCCAATGTTAAAGGGTGTATGTTGTAATGCTTACCAATGCATTCAATCAATTCTAATTTATGTATCCCTTCAACGTTTATCCATTTAATTAAATTGGGTTTTATGTTGGCAAGACATTCTGATAAATCGTAATAATCATTCTCAAAAAAAGTACAATCATTGTATTGTATTAATGTAATTTTTACACGCTCGCTACGCTCTTTACCAATATAATAAAGCTCTCCGGGAGGTGCACCTATATTATGCTTCTGTTTCTTTTCCTGTTCCATGGTGTTGTTTATGATTTAATCCTTCCACTATAATTACAATTTCTCCTTTTACTGTTTTTAATGAAAAGTAAGTAATTAATTCCTGAAATGTTCCACGTTTGGTTTCTTCAAATAGCTTTGTCAATTCACGCGATATAGAAGCCTTTCTTTCTACTCCAAAACTATTTTTAAGTTCCTCTAATGTTTTTACCAAACGGTAAGGAGATTCGTATAGAATGATGGTTTTAGTTTCTTCCTGCAAAGACTTTATTTTAGTTGCGCGTCCTTTCTTTATAGGAAGAAATCCAATAAATATAAAGCTATCGCAAGGAAAACCGCTGTTTACTAATGCAGGCACAAAGGCTGTTGCTCCAGGTAAAGTTTCTACGGGTATATTTGCTTCAATACAGGCCCTTACCAATAAAAACCCAGGGTCACTTATGGCAGGAGTACCTGCGTCGCTTACCAAAGCAATGTTTTTTCCTTGTTGAATAAGAATAATTAATTCTTCTAATATTTTATGTTCGTTGTGTTGGTGGTAAGATTTTAGCGGTTTGTCGATTTGTAAATGTCTTAATAGATGAACCGTATTGCGTGTATCCTCGGCTAAAATCAAATCACATTCTTTTAAAACTCGTATCGCACGAAGTGTAATATCTTCAAGATTTCCAATGGGTGTAGGTACTATATATAGCTTAGACATACTTAGATTTGGGCGGAATTATAGTTCAATGTTAAGAAATTGTTAAGCCAACAGTGTTTAAAATTAAAAATAATTTAATATACCAAGCCTTGTAATTGCCGTTAAATATTTCTACTATTGTAAGTCAATATGAGGAAGGCATTCACATTAGCTGTATTTATAGCAGGATTATTTCTCCTAATGCCGCATATAAGTTTTTCTCAGGGTAATTATCACGAGAACACCAGTGGGGGGCGCAAGAAGGAAAATAGCAACCAGACATCCAAAGCAGTTTCTAAAAGGCACGGGTTATTTAAACGTAACAGAAGTGCAGGTAATGCAGATGCTTTTGCAAGTAACCGTGCAAGCGGTGGTGGTGGCTTTTTCCATAAGTTGTTTCATGGCAGTGGTAGTAGTGCTCCTAAAAATGCTTCGCTAAGAAAAACAAAACCCGGTAAAGTTCAGGATCGTGAACAAAGAGGTTTGTTCAGAAGAATTGTATCTCCGAAGAAAGCAGGTAATGAAAAGTTTTTGAAGAGACAGAAGAAAGATCGTGCAAAAAACCGTTCCAGAGGCGGTTCATTCAGTAATTAAAACTTTCATAACAGTAGTGCTATTAGTATCGAAAATGCGGCACTTTTTTTATACATTATTCCTT
>CAJCJB010000144.1 GCA_903970545.1 Candidatus Saccharimonadota bacterium
TAAAGCAGGACTGGAAGAAATTATTGGCACCACCAATATTGCGGTGTCTTCTATAACCTTCGATTCGCGCAAAGTAAAGAAGGATACTTTATTTATTGCCGTTAGAGGTACTGCTGTTGACGGACATAGCTTTATTGCGCAAGCCATTGAAGCGGGAGCTAATTCTATTATCTGCGAAGAGCTTCCTGCGGAAAAAGTTGAGAACATAAGCTATGTAAAAGTTAAAGATACCAGTTATGCTTTAGGAATAATTGCAGCTAACTTTTATGATAACCCTTCTCAAAAATTAAAATTAGTAGGTGTTACAGGTACTAATGGTAAAACAACTACCGTTACGCTTTTATATAATCTGTTTAAATCCTTAGGTTATACGGTTGGTTTACTATCTACCGTAAAAAATAAAATTCATAACGAAGAACTTCCTTCAACACATACCACACCTGATGCAATTTCTTTAAATGAACTGTTAACCAAAATGCTTGAAAAGGGTTGTCAGTATGTGTTTATGGAAGTAAGCTCGCATGCCGTAGTGCAAAATCGTGTAACCGGAATAACTTTTGCAGGCGGTGTATTTACCAACATTACACACGATCATTTAGATTATCACAAAACATTTGATGAGTATATAAAAGCTAAAAAAACCTTCTTCGATAATTTACCTGAGGAGGCTTTTGCGTTAACCAACAAAGATGATGCAAACGGATTGGTGATGTTGCAAAACACCAAGGCACATCGCGTAACGTACGCTATTAAATCTCCTGCAGACCATAAGTGCCGCATTATAGAAAATCATTTAGGTGGCCTGTTATTGAATATTGATAATAAAGAAGTATGGGTAAAACTAATCGGTACGTTCAATGCCTATAATGTTTTAGCGGTATACACCACAGCTCTTTTATTAAAACAGGATTCTACTAATATTCTTACTGCACTAAGTACTTTAAACTCTGTTGAAGGAAGGTTTCAATACTTAAAATCAGAATCAGGAATTATCGGCATAGTTGATTATGCACACACACCCGATGCATTAAAAAATGTATTGGAAACCATTAAGGGAATTCGTACAGGTAATGAGCAGGTGATAACCCTTGCCGGTTGTGGTGGAGACAGAGATGCAACAAAGCGCCCAATCATGGCGCAAATTGCTTGTCAGTATAGCAATAAAGTAATTCTTACTTCAGATAATCCGCGCAGCGAAGACCCTGAAGAAATTTTAAATCAAATGCAAAAAGGCATTAACCCGGTTGATGCTAAAAAAACATTACGTATTACAGACAGAAAAGAAGCGATAAGAACCGCTTGCTCATTGGCAAAGCAGGGAGACATCATATTGGTTGCAGGTAAAGGGCATGAGAAATATCAGGAGATAAAAGGTGTGAAACATCCTTTTGATGATTTCGAAATTTTAAAAGAAACCTTAAAAACACTCAACGTATAATGTTTTATTATCTGTTTACATGGCTTCACAAAGCCTTTAATTTTCCGGGTGCAGGGGTGTTTCAATACATTTCATTCCGCGCTGCCATGGCGGTTATGTTCTCGCTTATTATTTCGATGATGTTTGGCAGACGCATCATTGAATTTATACGCAGTAAACAAATCGGTGAAACCATTCGTGATTTAGGTTTAGAAGGAGAGAAACAAAAAGTAGGCACTCCTACCATGGGAGGTTTAATTATTCTTTCTGCCATTATTATTCCAACGCTATTATTTGCCAAGTTAGACAATGTGTATATCATCTTAATGCTAATATCAACCGTATGGCTTGGTTTGATAGGCTTTCTGGATGATTACATCAAAGTATTCAAAAAGAACAAAGAAGGCTTACAAGGTAAATTTAAAGTAATAGGTCAGATTGGAATCGGGTTAATTGTAGGTATCACACTTTACTTTAATTCGAGCGTTACGGTTAAAGAGCGAGTGTATTCAAGCGGTCCTAAATCTACTTCCATTGATGCAGCTTTAAATCAGGGTGCAGAATACAAAGCGCCTAAATATGCTAAAGAAGAAACCAAGTGTTTAAAAACCACCATTCCTTTTTTAAAGAACAATGAGTTTGATTACAACAGTTTAATCAGTTGGGTTTGCAAAGATTGCTACAAATGGGGTTGGATAATTTTTATTCCGTTTGTTATTCTTATTGTGACCGCAGTTTCTAACGGAGCTAACCTGACAGATGGTATGGATGGCTTAGCCACAGGTACTTCCGCCATTATCGGAACTACATTGGGTATTCTTGCTTATGTATCGGGTAACGCTGTGTTTGCGGATTACCTCAACATTATGTACATACCAAACTCGGGCGAGTTGGTAATATTTATTGCAGCCTTTGTGGGAGCTTGCATCGGTTTCCTTTGGTACAATTCTTATCCTGCTCAAGTGTTTATGGGCGATACCGGAAGCTTAGCACTGGGTGGCATCATTGCAGTGTTTGCGGTGGCTATTCGCAAAGAACTTTTAATCCCTATTCTGTGCGGAATCTTTTTGGTAGAAAATCTTTCGGTTGTTATGCAGGTACTTGTTTTTAAAATCAGGAAAAGAACTAAAGGACTTGAGTACGCAAAAGCGAACCGCTTACTAAGAATGGCACCCCTGCATCATCATTTTCATAAGGGCGGTTTGCACGAATCAAAAATTGTTTCGCGCTTTTGGATTGTTGGCATCATGCTGGCGGTATTAACTATTGTAACACTAAAACTTAGATAGAAGCCCCTCTAAATCTCCCCGAAGGGGAGACTTGATAAAATAAATATTGTGATTGTAAATAAAAATATATCAACTAACACAACTCTCCCCACTTTGGGGAGAGCCGGAGAGGGGCTACGTATTGCCATATTAGGTAGTGGAGAAAGCGGCGTTGGTGCTGCTATCCTTGCGCAAGCTAAAGGCTTCGACGT
This sequence comes from Candidatus Saccharimonadota bacterium, assembly GCA_903970545.1. Lineage (GTDB taxonomy): Bacteria > Bacteroidota > Bacteroidia > B-17B0 > Aurantibacillaceae > PALSA-968. The sequence continues at coordinate 2,898 of CAJCJB010000144.1, forward strand.
GTTTGTATCTGACAAGGGAGAAATAAAAGAGCAGTACAAAACTGTTCTTACAGAAAAGAATATTGCATTTGAAGAAGGTGTTCATACCGAAGAAAAAATATTGAATGCAAGCGAGATAATTAAAAGCCCCGGCATTCCTGATAAAGTGGAGCTAATTAAAAAAGCAAAAGCAAAAGGAATAAAAATTATTTCTGAAATTGAGTTTGCCGGAAGATATACCAACGCAAAAAAGATTTGTATCACAGGCAGTAATGGTAAAACAACTACTACCATGCTTACTTATCATATTCTTTCTAATGCAGGTTACAACGTGGGCTTGGCAGGCAACGTAGGTAAGAGTTTAGCCTGGCAGGTAGCTACTACAAACTTTGATTATTATGTAATTGAGTTAAGCAGTTTTCAGTTAGATGGCATGTACGATTTTAAAGCAGACATCGCTATTCTGCTAAACATAACCCCTGACCATCTTGACAGATACGAATACAAGTTCGAGAATTATGCACTGTCAAAATTCCGTGTAGCACAAAATCAAACAGCTGATGGAGCTTTTATTTATTGCGCCGATGATGAAACCATCATGCAATACTTAGAAAAAGTAAACCCTCAGGCAAAGCACTACCCTTTCTCCATTAAAAAAAAAGTCGAGCAGGAAGGTGCTTATCTCAATGAAAACGAAATCATAATTAATATAAACCAAAACCCCATAATCATGACCATAGAACAATTAGCCCTACAAGGAAAACACAATGTTTACAACTCAATGGCATCTGCTATAGCAGCCCGCCTGGTTGATGTACGTAAAGAAAACGTTCGCGAAAGCTTAAGCGATTTCGTTAATGTAGAACACCGTTTAGAAGTTGTTGCAACCATCAACGGCGTTGAATTTATTAACGATTCAAAAGCTACAAACATCAACTCCGTTTGGTATGCATTAGAAAGTATGACTAAACCTGTAGTGCTTATCATGGGCGGTGTAGATAAAGGAAACGACTACACCCAACTGTACGATTTAGTAAAAGATAAAGTAAAAGCCATTGTTTGCTTAGGCGTTGATAATGCTAAACTGATTGAAAACTTCTCTTCAGCCGTTGAAACTATTGTAGAAGCAAAATCTATGCACGAAGCCGTTTCTTATTCTTATAAATTAGGTAAGAAGGGTGATGCAGTTCTATTATCGCCTGCCTGCGCAAGTTTTGATTTGTTTCAAAACTACGAAGACCGTGGCTCTCAGTTCAAAGCATCTGTACGTTCACTTTAAAACCATAAATTGAAACTTACCAATTATATAAAGGGCGACCGCGTTATCTGGATGGTAGTATTTCTGCTCACCATCGTATCTGTACTCGTAGTGTACAGTTCAAGTAATACGCTTGCCCAAAAATCAAAAGGCGGCAACACCGAATATTTCCTCATCAAGCACGGATTGATTTGTTTGATGGGCTTTGTAATTATGTATATAGTACATAAGTTCAATTACAAAATATTCTCGCGTTTATCGCAGGTAGGTTTAATTGCATCCATTCCGCTTTTGTTGTTCACGCTACTTAAAGGTGTCAGTGCCGGTGAAGCAAACCGTTGGTTAGAAATTCCGGGGATTGGTTTAACGTTTCAAACCTCCGATTTTGCCAAGCTCGCACTCATTGTTTATGTAGCCAGAATACTTACCATCAAACAAGATAAGTTAAGCGATTATAAAGTAATACTCAAATCAATCATTCTTCCTGTGGGGTTAATTTGTGCTTTGATTTTTCCTGCAAACTTCTCTACCGCTGCTTTATTATTTTTTACCTGTTTGCTAATCATGTTTGTAGGCAGGGTTCCTTTAAAAATTATCGGAGCCATTATCGGGGTTTGTTTATTAGTAGGCATCATTTTCGGAACGGTTATTTATGTAAAGCCCGATATCATGCGCCGTGGCTCTACCTGGAAAGCCCGTATAGAAAATTTTATGAGTGGCGATTCGCAAAGTAATTACCAGTCAGAACAGGCCAAGATTGCCGTAGCACGTGGCGGCCCTGTGGGTGTTGGGCCGGGCAACAGCACACAACGTAATTTTTTACCGCAGGCAGCATCCGATTTTATTTATGCCATTATTATCGAAGAGTATGGCTCGCTCATGGGGCTCTTACTTTTATTTTTGTACCTTATTTTATTTTTCAGGTCTATACGCATATTACGCAAGGCCGAAAAAACCTTTGGCGGCTTACTTGCCGTTGGTTTAAGTTTCAGCCTCGTGTTTCAGGCTATGATCAATATGGCTGTTGCCGTTAATTTATTTCCCGTTACGGGGCAACCGCTACCCTTGGTTAGTATGGGTGGAACCTCTATTTGGTTTACCAGTATTTCAATAGGTATTATTTTAAGCGTG
>CAJCJB010000145.1 GCA_903970545.1 Candidatus Saccharimonadota bacterium
ATCATCTAAGAAACAAAAAATTGATATAATTTTATCTCGGGTTAGCATGGGTTTTAGTTTATTGGTTCGCAAAACAAATTTACTTAACCTTTGACTAACCCTTTTTTTTAAAACTTTAACTAGCAACTTGAATTAATTATACGTTTAAAGTTTTTTGCATTTATAAATTATTTAGTTTTACTCTCTTAAAAAAGATAAACAAATGAATAAAACAAAAAATTTAATTGGCGCATTTGCCATTATCGTATTAAGTACCGTTTGCTTTACTGCAAACGCACAACAACTAAAAGTTCCGGTACCAAGCCCTTCGGCAACTATTAAACAAAGTGTTGGATTAGCCGAAGTAACTGTTGAGTATTCTCGTCCGGGAGTGAAAGGCCGCACCATATATGGCGATGTGGTTCCTTTTGGCAAAGTGTGGCGCACGGGCGCAAATGCTTCTACCAAAATAACTTTTGGAGAAGATGTGAAGTTAGATGGCAACCCCGTGCCCGCAGGAACCTATGCGTTTTATACTATTCCCGATAAAGATGAGTGGACTATTATCCTGAATAAGAACCTTACCTTATGGGGTTCTGATGGATATAAACAAGAAGAAGATTACCTGCGTTTTAAAGTAAAAACAACTGCGCTAACCAACAAAGTAGAATCGTTTACTTTTAACATGTTTGATATAGCACCTACTTCTGTCGGTATGGAATTGCTTTGGGAACAAACCCGTGTAGCCTTTACTATTACAGCTGATATTGATGCTAAGGTGATGAAAAATATTGATGCAACGATGGCAACTGATAAACGCCCTTATTACCAGGCAGCCAGTTATTACTACGATAATGATAAGGATATGAAACAAGCACTTACTTGGATTAATAAAGCCATAGAAATAAACTCAAAAGCTTACTGGGCAATTATGCTAAAAGCTAAAATACAGGTAAAACTAAAAGATATTACAGGAGCTAATGCTTCTGCACAGAAAGTAATTACTATGGCGAAAGTTGATGATGATGATGCTTTTGTGAAACAAGCCCAACAGCTTATCGCTGATACCAAGAAGAAGTAATCTCATAGGTATTTCTTCGATTAGAAAGGGGCATTAGAATCTAATTATTCTAGCTTTAAATCATGCCCCATCTTTTCTTTTTTTGTTTTAAGATAAAGGTTGTTGTGCTGATTGCTTTTAATTTCTAAGGCAACATTATCTACAATCTCCAAGCCATAGCCAATTAATCCTGCACGTTTTTTAGGATTGTTAGTCATCAATTTTATTTTGCTTATCCCTAAGTCTCTAAGTATTTGCGCACCCACACCATAGTCACGCTCATCGGGTTTAAAGCCAAGCTCTGCGTTAGCTTCGACCGTATCCATCCCTTGTTCTTGCAGTTTATAGGCTTTTAATTTATTTAGTAAGCCAATACCCCGTCCTTCTTGATTCATATATACCAATACTCCTTTACCTTCTTTCTCAATTATCTCTAATGCTTTGTGTAACTGTGGTCCGCAATCGCAACGACAAGAACCAAATATATCACCTGTTGCACAAGATGAGTGTACACGCACTAACACAGGCTCATTCTTTTTCCAAGTGCCTTTGTATATGGCTAAGTGTTCCTGATTAGTAGTAGTTTGTTTATAAGCGGCCATTTTAAAATTACCCCACTGGGTAGGTAATTCTACTTCAACTTCTTTTTCTATAATACTTTCTTTTTGTAAGCGGTAGGCAATTAAATCTTTTATAGAGATTATTTTAAGATTAAACCTCTCCTTAACCTTTACCAAATCAAGCAGTCGAGCCATCGTGCCGTCTTCATTCATAATCTCAACCAGCACACCACAAGGTTCAAAACCTGCCAGCATAGCTAAATCAACAGTTGCTTCGGTATGCCCTGTACGGCGAAGTACTCCGCCTTGTTTTGCTTTTAACGGAAATATATGCCCAGGTTTGCCAAACTCTTCGGGCTTGGTATTAGGGTTAATTAATGCTTGCACAGTCTTCGCCCTGTCAGATGCCGATATACCCGTAGTGCAGCCATGCCCTAGCAAATCTATAGAAACCGTAAAAGGCGTTTCGTGCAGAGACGAGTTACTGCTGACCATCATTTCCAAATTCAGGTTCTTGGCAAGCTCTTCACTAATAGGGGCGCATATCAAACCCCTGCCGTGGGTAGCCATAAAATTAATAACCTCAGGTGTAACATTGCGGGCGGCGGTAATAAAATCGCCTTCGTTCTCACGGTCTTCATCATCCACCACAATAACCAGTTTACCAGCTCTAATGTCGCTAATGGCATCCTCTATTTTATCTAAAATACTTTGCATGTCGCAAAGGTACAAAACCTTGTATAAACCCTTTCTTTTTACAAAACTTAATTTGTACAGCTAAGCTTATTTCTATCTTTGCGCTGCCATGCAATTTGAGATAAATACCGGGCTATTGGATGAAGTGAAATTATGGGTTGAAAACTATGATAACAAAAGCATTCAGACCTTGTTGCAAGATTTATTTCCGGCAGATATTGGTGAAGTACTTAACCACCTTAGTGTAGAAGAAGCTGCTTATATTTATGAGTTGCTGGATGAAGAAACATCCTCTGCCGTGCTGGTAGAACTAAAGGAAGATTTACGCGAAGAAATTCTGGCTACTTTCTCTAACAAAGAAATTGCCGAAGAATTAGATAACCTCGATTCCGATGATGCTGCCGACGTTATAAACGAGCTTCCCGAAGAAAGACAAAACGAAGTACTCTCGCATATAGAAGATATTGAGCAGGCAAGTGATATAGCCAATCTCCTTACTTTTGAAGAAGGAACGGCAGGCTCTTTAATGGCAAAAGAGTTGGTGCAAGTATATCATTATGATACTGTAACTACCTGCATAGAAAAAATAAGGCAGCAAGCCGAAACGGTAGATGTAATGTATGCAGTGTATGTGGTAGATGATAAAGAAAGATTGCTGGGTATGCTCTCGCTTAAAAAATTATTGATTGCGCAACCCAATACACTCATCGAAGAAATATACGATAAGGATGTAATACAAGTAACTACTTCAGCACTCTCTGCCGATATTGCTGATATTATGCAGAAATACGATTTGGTGGTAGTGCCCGTAATAGACACCTTAGAAAGGTTGGTGGGGCGCATTACCATTGATGATGTAGTGGATGTAATCCGCGAAGAAGAAACCGACGAAGCACATAAAATGGCGGGTATCGAAACTTTTGACGAACCTTATATGAACATGCCCTTTATCAGCATGATAAAAAAACGGGCTGGCTGGCTGGTTATACTCTTTATAGGAGAAACACTTACAGCTACTGCCATGAGTTTCTTCGAAGGGCAACTTGCTAAAGCCGTTATACTGGCATTATTCGTACCTTTAATTATTTCAAGTGGAGGCAACACGGGGTCGCAGGCATCTACTCTTATTATCCGAGCTATGGCTTTGGGTGAAATTACCTTTAGGGATTGGTGGCGCATTTTTAAAAAAGAATTGGTTGTAGGCTTAACGCTTGGTTTTCTACTGGGTTTAATTGGCTTTCTACGCATTGCACTTTGGTCAACCTTTGTAGATATTTATGGGCCGCATTGGATGTATATTGGCATCACTGTTGGTGTAACCCTTGTTGGCGTGGTGCTATGGGGCAACTTAGCCGGTTCTTTACTGCCCATCTTATTAAAAAGAATTCGTTTAGATCCCGCCGTTTGTTCCGCTCCTTTTGTAGCTACGCTAGTAGATGTAACAGGCTTAATAATTTACTTTACTGCAGCGACTATTATTTTAAGAGGCATTCTGCTTTAACTTTTTAGCGTTCCAGCAGTTTACCGCCGTCGGGCTTTTCGTTCCATACCCTTACCGATTATATCTATGGGTGTTCTACTGATAGAGGTTTTCTAAAATATGGCAGAAATTATAGCAGAGGTTTACAGAAACTGTGTACGTGCATTCAGAATCTTTAAAAAAGGCTGTTTTAGACTAAAAGTCTATCTCCAGCAAAACAGGACAATGGTCGCTGTGCAGGGCATCGGGCAGAATTAAAGAGCGTTTTAACTTGCTTTCCAAGTTTTCCGTCACCATATTATAATCAATACGCCAGCCTAAGTTCTTAGCGCGGGAATTTGCCCTATAACTCCACCATGTGTATTGGTGCGGTTCTTGGTTAAAATGCCTGAAACTATCTACCCAACCGGTGGCTACAAATTTATCGAACCACTCGCGCTCTTCAGGCAAAAAACCCGATGTGTTGGCATTACTCTTGGGGTTGTGTATATCAATTGCCTTGTGGCAAATGTTATAATCTCCGCTAATAATAAGCTTTGGGCGTTCTTTCTTTAATTTAGTTATGTATTTCAAAAAATCATCCAGCCATTTCATTTTAAAAGCCTGTCGCTCATCTCCGCTGCTTCCGCTTGGGTGGTAAGCACTAATAACCGAAACATCGCCAAAATCGGCGCGCAATACACGGGCTTCATCATCATAGGCTTTTATGCCACAACCATACACTACATTATCGGGTTTTATTTTGCTAAGGATAGCCACACCACTATAACCCTTCTTCTGTGCAGAATACCAGTAATGATATTTATAACCTAAATCCTCGAAGGGTTTGTTATCAAACTGCTCTTTTTCTGCTTTAATTTCTTGCAAACAAAGTATGTCTGGGTTGGCCGCTTTTAGCCATTGCAGCAAGTCTTTGTTAAGCGCGGCACGTATGCCATTTACGTTATAGGTGATGATTTTTCTATTCATATTTTTGTGTTACAAAAATACTTGTTAAATACTTTCCGTAATTATTATTATTACTATATTTGGGCAATTTGTTAAGAATAATTAATACTATGCAGGTAAGAAAATTGTTATTGCTGTGTTTTGCAGTAATAAGTTCTTTGGGATTTTCGCAATTTCAATTTAACGAATATTCTTGTGCTAACATAAGTACAGTTTTAGACCCTCTTGGTGTTGGTAACCAACAAAGACCGAGTTGGATTGAACTTATTAATAATTCCAGCAGCGTTCAAACACTTACCGGATGGTCTATTGGTACAGATAGAAATGGTAATAACAATAAGTTTCCAATACCTTTTTATCAAAGTAACGCCATTAATGTGGATAGTTTTGGGCTACAGGTAATTTACTTATGTACACACGATTCAACTCGTCCAGGTACTATTGGCACACAAACGGT
>CAJCJB010000146.1 GCA_903970545.1 Candidatus Saccharimonadota bacterium
ATGCAGCATAAAATAAATATTTATGATGTAGACAAAAGTTTACCGCAAATTGCCGGTAATCTAAAAAAAGGGTATGATAGGCTAACAGGCGGTCCTGCTGCAGAGCAATTTATTGGTTATATGTTTTTGGCAAGAAACAGACTAGTCAATTGGTTTGCAGGTTTTGAAATTCAGGAAGGTTTTACTACCGGCTTGCGCGGCTACCAATATGACTTGATGGGCCCTGATAATAAAAAACGTCATGATATTTTAATAGGCTTCAAGCTTGGCTGGATGTTGCCACTTTACCAAAAAGCTCCTAAGGAGTTTTACTATAACTAACACTATGTGGGTTTATAACCTTGTTATTCTTCTTTACGGATTTGTAATTAAGATTGCCTCAATAAAGAAACAAAAAGCTAAGTTTTGGGTAAACGGAAGAAAGAACTGGCGGGAAATTATTTCAACAAAAGTTTCTAAATTAAAGACCAAGCAACTAGTATGGATACATTGTGCCTCTTACGGTGAATTCGAACAAGGCAGACCATTGATAGAAGCCATAAAAAAGAAACACCCCGATTATAAAGTTTTAGTAAGTTTTTTTTCACCCAGTGGTTATGAAGCTTTTAAAGATTGGGAAGGCGCTGATATTATTTGCTATTTACCATTAGATACCAAACGAAATGCCAAAGACTTTATTGAGATTGTAAAACCCAAAACGGTTGTTTTTATTAAGTATGAGTTTTGGCTTAATTTTCTATTTCAGTTAAAAGAAAAAGCTATTCCAACCTTTTTGGTTTCTGCCATATTTAAACCACATCACCCTTTCTTTAAATGGTACGGACATATTTTCAGAAAATCATTAAAGACCTTTAACAAGCTATTATTGCAAGATAACAATTCAGGAGAGCTTCTAAAATCAATAGGCATTCCTAATTATGAAGTTTTTGGAGACACCCGCTTTGACAGGGTTTTGCAAATAAAAGCAAATTTTAAACCTATACCACAAATAGAAACTTTTAAAGGAAATGCTAAACTAATTATTGCAGGCAGTACCTATCAAAAAGATGTAGAATTAATTTTAAATGCTTTCATTAAGTTGAAGAATGTAAATACTAAACTCATTCTTGTCCCGCATAATATAGATGATAACAGTATTGTGGAAACTACTACTTTGCTTAATGAACATCATCTAAGTTATTCATTATATACACAAGCAATAAATAATGAAACTCAGGTACTGGTTGTAAATACGATGGGGCTATTATCTAAAATGTATTATTATGCAGATTGCGCATATATAGGTGGCAGTTTTGATGGTGGTTTGCATAATACGTTAGAGCCTTCCGTATATGGTATTCCGGTTACTTTTTATGGTAATGATTATGAAAATTACAAAGAAGCCGTTGACTTAATTAAATTAGGTACTGCTATAAGTGTAAGTGATAGTAATGAACTCTTAAATGCGTTTAATATATTCTTAGATAAGAATTATCCTATTGGTGAAGTGAAAGAAAAGCTAAGCGCTTATTTTGAAAACAATTCAAATGTTACATCAAAAGTATTAACATCATTAAACCTTTAGGCAGCAAGCTATTTAGTACTCAGCTTGTTATTAATAACCCTGTTATTGTATTGTTGTATAAATGCCTTTATTTTTTTATCGGATACTGGCTTATCATTAATCATATTATAGGTAAGCGCAGTATCTGTTCTGTAATTATAAAAACCAACTAATTTTTCCCCATTAAATTGTAGCATTTCTTCATTCGAGAAGTATTGATAAACATTATTACAATAATTAATAGCAAAACGATCGCTGTTTTGACTTGTATCATTCAAATTAGTTCCAAAAGCAAAAAAGGACTGATTGTATTTTAGTATATCCAATACGGTAGGCATGATATCTAATTGCTGCGCCACTATATTGTTACATCCTTTTAAAGAATTATTGGGTAAATAAAAGAACAGAGGGATTTGGTAATTACCATATGAGTTTCCGTACACCACATCTTCTGAATTGCCTGTATGATCGCCGGTAAAAACAAACAGTGTATTAGCAAACCATTTGCTTTTTTTAGCTGCACTAAAAAATTGTTTTAAAGAGTAATCTGCATAACCAATACATTTATCAATAGGTAATTTCCCTTCAGGGAATTTGTTTCTATACAGTGCAGGTACAATAAACGGATGATGTGAGCTTAAGGTAAACACCGTAGATAAAAAGGGTTGAGGTTGCTTATCCAGTTCCTGTGCCATGCGTTGTAAAAAAGGTTCATCCCAAATACCCCAATTGCCATCATAATCTTTCTCGTTATTGTATTCGCTTCTTCCAAAGTATTTATCGTATCCGGCAGTAGCACAAAAACCATTAAAATTCATAGTACCGTTAGTTCCTCCATGAAAAAAAGAAGAGCTATATCCCTTTGTTTTAAGCACGCTGGTCAAACTCATTATTTTATCATTACTATAAACCGTACTAATATAATCAGATTGAAAAGACGGGATAGAAGCCACAATAGCCGGAATACCCTCAATAGAACGCTTCCCGTTTGAGAAAGCATTGGTATAAACAAAACTATTATCCATCAGCGAGTCTAAAAAAGGCGTGTAGCTTTTTCTTTTACCCAGTTTGGTATATTCTTTAGATAAACTTTCTACAATAACAATTACAACATTCAGATCCTTAAAATCTGTATTGGCGTAATTATACTTTTTTACGGGGTTAATAAGCGCATTGGCTTCTTCTTCGCTCATGTATTTCTTTTCATCCAGCGTATATAACTCGCCCGACTTTATAATGCAAAAAGGAGTGTTTAAAACCAAAGGGATATAAGGTGGTTTTACAAAATTACCGGCATCAATAATACCAATGGGTATAAGCTGAGTGCCGCCACGTATAGCTAAAATGCTTAACCCTGAGATAAATAAAAAAGAGATGCTTTTAAGTGAGATACTTTTTGTCGTATTTTCTTCTTTGGTATATACATTCAGAAATTTCTTTTCTACAATCTTATATAACCAACTAAAAGCAAATAAAAAGATGAAGAAGAGTAAGAACATATACCATAGTTCTTTCATAAAAAGAAGAGATAAAGCACCTGCATCATTCTTCTGGAAAAAGAAACTAAAGGTTTCTGCTGTGCTACGCCTTAACGTAAAAGGGAAATATGCCATATCAACCATATTAAGCCCCAGCGCAATTAGGTTGGTGCTGATAAAAACAATGGCAAGCAAGGTTCTGAACTTCTTATACTTAAAAAACGATACCGGAAATATGACTAAAAAAATAAAAAG
>CAJCJB010000147.1 GCA_903970545.1 Candidatus Saccharimonadota bacterium
CCCTTAAATTCCTTTAACCGAGTATTGGTAGTGCTTACACCTAATGCTACACTTGAGCCCGGCTTTAAACGAAGTATTCTAAAAGTAATTGGTGTTTTAAAACAAATAGGTAGTAACTCGGTAATTTTTGCTGATGATAAAACCATTGAGCAGTTTAAAACTATCATTAATGATAAAAGTGGAACTTTTTATAGGTACAATATACTTCAAAGTTTTGAAAATATTGACGATACAGTTTCTAAAGAAACAATAGCAGATGATTTAATTTTAATATTAAGCGCACGCAAACAAACCGTATCGCATAATTTTAGTGTAGATAATTTACAGAACTATTTAATAAAAAACAAAGAGTTTCAAAGCTTCGTGGTATTATATCCTGAAGTTGCTGAAGCTACCCTTAGTAACGAGTTTAGTGATATTGCAACTGCACCTGCCAGCGAAAATATTGAAAAAATAAAAGAGCGTATTACCGGAATATTTAAAAAGTAAGTAAGCCTTATATTTTCATGTTGTTTATTGCATATAGTAGTACTACTACAAGTGAAGCAAGCATTAGAATAATCATGCTTCTATATTTGTCTATCTTTTTTGCGTAACTCATAAGTTGTTTGTTTAAATTAATTGTATTAAAATTAATACATATTAGTTCATTAACACATGAAGCAAACCGTTATATATAAACACCATTCTGTTAATTGTGATTAACTAGCTTCTTTTCTACCTTTGCCAAAATTTTTACAATGAACTTAGATTTAAAAAATAAACGCGCCTTAGTGGGTGGAAGTACTCAAGGCATAGGAAAAGCAGTTGCCATAGAGTTAGCGTTGCTGGGAGCCAACATTACCTTAATTGCCCGTAATGAAGAAGCTTTAAAAAAAGCAAAAGCAGAATTTAATACCGATAAAGGACAGCAACACTCGTATATAGTAGCTGATTTCAGTAACCCTGAAGAAGTTAAGAAGAATGTGACGCATTATATACAAAGACAAGGCACGGTAAATATTTTAGTTAATAATACAGGCGGTCCACCTGCAGGACCTATTAATATAGCACAAACAGAAGAATTTACTACTGCTTTTACCAATCATCTTATTTGTAACCACATTTTAGCCCAGGCTTGTTTAGAGGGAATGAAACACTCAGGTTACGGGCGTATTATAAATATTATTTCTACTTCGGTAAAACAACCTTTGCACAATTTGGGTGTATCTAATACCATACGTGCTGCAGTTGCTAATTGGGCTAAAACCTGGGCTAACGAGGTTGGACAATTTGGTATTACCGTAAACAATGTGCTACCAGGAGCTACACACACCCAGCGCTTACAGGGCATTATGGAAACCAATGCTACAAAGAGTGAAAAGCCTTTAGACGAAATTAAACAAACTATGCTAAAAGAAATACCCATGAAACGCTTTGCCGAAGCTGCCGAAATTGCCAATGCAGTAGCTTTTTTAGCAAGTCCGGCAGCAGCTTATATTAATGGTGTTAACCTACCTGTTGATGGTGGAAGAACAGCTTGTCTATAAAGACTAATGTTCTAAAACTTATAGGCAAGCCCTATACCAAGCACTTGTTTAAACTGTACACGGGGTCCAATTGATTGTCCGTCTGATTGTAAAATTTTAACAGCAGGGTCGTATATTAACTGAGTATTAAGCGTAGCACTAATGTATTTATTTACTTTCATCGCTATAAGAACCGTCCAGTTTACATACAGGTTTTGCGGGTTATGTATATAATCACTAAACAACTCTACCATAGTACCTAAGCTAACGTTCTGCATTACGTTGCGGCGGTATTGCATTTTGACATAGCCCCCTATTTGCTCTCGATTATTTCTATAATGCGTGGTAATAACTCCGTTAGTAACCACATCTCCCTGCACACCGTAAGCTCCCTGTCTGGCAAGGGTGTCATTATGTACTAAAGTAATACGGGCAGTAGCCGGAGAAACAAAAAATGAAAGGTTAGTATCTATCTGAAAATCCATACCTGCTGCCAGTAAGAAATAAGCAGGAGCTAAAAAATCAGATATTTTAGTAGAATCATTCGGGTAATTATAACCGGGTGCAAACTGAGATTTAAAATCACCAAGCATAGTATAATAAGCATTTTTAAACGCCTCCCTACCTACCCTAGTAGTTAGCTGTATGCGGTCATCATTCTTTAACCAGTTCTTATTAGAGCTTTGTTTAATAACACCATAAGCCAGGTTAATGCTATTTTCCCAAATAATTTTTCTTTTGTGGTAATTAAAGAACATATTCACCAAACTACCTACAGATATAGCACTTTGTCCACCGGCAGCCCAGTTGGTAAGGGATACCTGCTGTCCACTAATGGCAATGATACCGCCTTTTTTCCAGTGCTTTTTGGTTGTATCTGCTGCTGCTGCTTTTAAATCGGCTTTCTGATCCTGTAGGCTTTGCGCATCGGTTTTTGTATCTTGCGCTGTAACGGTAGTAATGCTTGTTATAGCTAACAAGAAAGCTATAAACAAAGTAGTTGTTTTTTTCATAAAAAATAAGAGATGAGTTTACTTTTTTATTTTTTGTTGAATTTGTCGTTGTTTAGTCATTTCTTCCAAACGTTGAGAGAAACCTGATTTCTTAACGGGCTTTTTCATGTGGGCATCAATTTGCGCTCGCAGTTTGCCATCGTCTATAACCTTGCGCATAACCATAGTTTGGGCAAATGTAATTACGTTGGCTAGGAAGTAATACCAGCTTAATCCTGATGAATACGAGTTCATAAAGCTTAAGAAGATAAGCGGCATTAAATACATCATTACCTGCATACCCGGCATTTGTTGCTGCGATGCTGGTGTTAAATATTTAGCATTCATCCAAGTGTAAGCAATGGTAGAAGCAAACATCAACAGGGCAAATAAACTAACATGGTCTCCATAGATAGAATTTATAATAGGAATGTTTCCGAAAGTCCAGATAGAATCATACGTAGATAAATCGGCTGCCCAAAGGAAGGCTTTTTGACGTAGCTCAATGGAAGCAGGAAAGAAGTTAAGTAAGGCAATTAAAATAGGGAATTGTATCAGTGCAGGAATACATCCGCTAAATGGACTGGCGCCAGCCCGCCTGTATAGAGCCATATTTTCCGTATTCTTTTTCATTGCATCAGCAGGGTCAGAATACTTTTTATTTATAGCATCCATCTCGGGTTTAAGCAAACGCATTTTAGTAGATGAGATGTATGTTTTATACGCAATAGGAAATAAGAGCGTTTTAAGAATAATGGTAAGCATCAAAATAATAATACCGTAGTTTACTGTAGTATTACTAAAAGCATTAAATACCGGTATTACCAGCAATCTGTTAATCAGGTTAAAAACAGGCCAACCAATGCTTATCATTTTCTCTAAGCCTAAATCATAACTCGATAATACATTGTAATTATTGGGTCCAAAGAAATAACGCATCTCAAAAGTCTCATTGGCACCATGATTGTATGGCACGCCTAATTCTGTCTTCATGCGTTTTACATAAGACAAAGAATATTTATCGGAAGCAGTCTTTACCATACTGCCATCCTTCATAAAACCTTTATCGCAAATAACAGCGGTTGTAAAAAACTGCTGTTTAAAAGCTACCCAATTAACGGAGGCTTCAGAAATACTTTTTTCTTCGTCTTTGCCCGGGTTTATGTAATCGGCATCTTCTCCGGCAAGTTTCCAATACACGGTAGAGTTTTGTTTTTCTTTCTCAATATGTTCTTCCTGAGACGGGGTTAGTACATTCCAGTTAAACGTAAGCTGGTCAGTATTTTGTGAGATAATGTTTTGCATCTCTACCATTTTTACTTGGTAGTTAAGCATATAGCCATCATTCTTTAAGGTATAAATATATTCTATATAACTTTTAGGATTGGCAGTTGGCAATCGTAAACTGATTATTTGCTCATCGGCTGTTTTCTTTACATCACTTGGAATAAAATACAGACTGTCGGTATGCACCTGCAAAGTATTATTATAAGCCAAGAATATTAAAGACTGCGAAGATGAATCGGCAGTAAATAACTCTACCTTAGTTTTTTTATCCGGACGGGTGTATTCTTTCAACTCAACCGAAGCCACATTACCGCCTTTAGATTGCAGCACTACTTTTATTTTACTGTTCTCTAAAACAATTTGTTTGTTCTCTCCTTTAACGGCAACTACAAAATCTTTGTAGGTGCTTTTAAGGTTAGCATCTGCTATAGAATCTTTATTAATGTGTGCTTCTGCGGTATCAACAGCCACAACAGCAGCGGCAGTAGACTGTGCTTCTGCTTTAGCTCTTTCCATCATATCAACCTGTGCCAAAGAATCGCGTTTTTGCTTTTGCTTTTTCAGCTCCTCGCTCGATGGGCCGTTTAAAAGTAACCAGCCAATTAAAATACCGCCTATTAACACCAACCCTATAAGGGAATTTCTGTCCATGTCTTGAAAATTAAAGGCGCAAATATATACATTTTAGGGCTTGGGTATTCTTAACTTTTCTTGCTTAATTCAATCTGTCATTTCGACTGAAGGGAGAAATCTAAATGATATTACTCTCTTTAGATTTCTCAGTCGTACCTCCACCTCCATCGAAATGACAAAGAAAGTTTATTAGTCACACTTTCGCTTGCAATGACGATTACGACTTTTTAGCCGTAGTAAAGAATTCTTTCAGGTAAAAGGGTTCGAAATAAGCTACGTCTTCAAATTGTTTGGCAGTGAACTTTTTAAAAGCAATTGCAGCCATGCTTACTGAGGAAGGAAAGATATCTTCTATAAAAAGCGTATGCCCTTTGCTTTGAAGCAATGCTTTTGCTTTAGTCATCCCATCTCCGAAAAAGCAGACAGGATTATTGAGATTAAAAACCTCAACCGATTTTTCATCGAGCACCAAAGCTTTTACAGGTATAATGGTTTCTAAATTATTATCATAAACAGCGCAATACACTTCCATACGGCGGGCATCCAACATAGGGCAAAAGAGGATATCGTCTTGCTTCGTTTGTGCTGCTGCATAAGCCATACTTTGCAGGGTATCAATACTTAGTAAAGGAATTTGCAAAGCATAACACAAACCCTTAGCCGAACTAACGCCGATGCGTAAACCTGTATAACTACCCGGACCTTTGCTTACTGCCACAGCACTTATTTGTTTTACAGTAAGATTGGCTTCTTTCAACACATCTTCTATAAATACATGCAGGTTCTCAGCATGACTGAACCCATTATTGAGTTCTTTACAGGCAATTACTTTATCATTTTCGGTAATGCAAACCGAACACATGGTGGTGGCTGTTTCTATGCAGAGTATATGTATCATGTTTTGTTTCTCGCTGATTTCACAGATTTACGCTGATTAAAAATCTGCGCTAATTTGCGTTATCTGCGAGAGAGTTGTTTAGTTAGTATTTCTTGCTCTTATACAAAGGATGTGGGTCATGTTTTCAGTTCTTTTCCTGCTGATTTCACAGATTTACGCTGATTAAAAATCTGCGCTAATTTGCGTTATCTGCGGGAGAGTTGTTTAGTTAGTATTTCTTGCAAAGATGGCAAAAACAGCCAGACACAAGATTAAATTAAGCAGAATAGTACCTATGGCAATGGCATAATCGCCTCGTTTAAATAATTCAAAGGTCTCAAAACTAAAGGTAGAGAAGGTTGATAAGCCACCGCAAAAGCCAACCAGTATTAGTGGGCGATGTGTTTCTAAAAAACTTTCTTTGTCGCCAAAATATATCCAGGCTAAAGCAAATACTATGCAGGCCAATACATTAGCACACAAGGTTGCCCAAGCCAAGCCCGTTAGCTGCCAGCGTGCAAACAGCACAGAAAATGCAAAACGCAATACACTGCCAATACCACCACCTATAAAAACGTATAACCAGTTCATGTTTTACTTTTTATGTTTATTCCAAAATCCTGTTACAATAGAAAGACAAGCATAAAAGGGAGAGTATTTAGGAGTAGGCACAATATTTTCAGAGATATGAACTCCAACTCCTATTCCATTCCGAGCTAAATAAAATGCTTTTAACTCAACAGGAAATGAAATAGCTCTTTCTTGAGGATAAACAGCATTGGTATAAATTATAAATGTATTCTGGGAGTGAATTAATAAAGGGTTATAAAGAAAAACAGAAGCAGTTGCTATACCTGCCGAAATGGATACTATTATATTTTTAAATCTTAGAGATTCTCCTATTAAACAAGCATAATAATTTGCTCGATAACCTGCTTCAGCGCTATTGTATGCACCCGCACCACCGCCTGCACCAGTAAGAGATAATAAATGACTTTTGTATGCTAAAGAATAACTACATAGTAGTGCTATCCCTCCGGACCCATAATCATGACCACCTCCTAAGATAGATTGGGGAGTTAATCCACCAAACCTATAATCATGCGGATAACCCATACCAACAGAAAAGTAATGCCCAAATTTTGAAACATTCCATTTTGAAGTGTCTTTTATTGTTCGGTGCCAAGGTGCATAGTAGTTTTCGCAACTCTTTTTACCTTGTTTAGTGCTATCAGTTTGCCCAAAAGATTGCTTCGCTATGCTCGCAATGACGATAAGAAGGAAGAAAAACTTGCTTTTCACGCCTTAAAAGTAGGCAAAAGAGTTAAATTCAGGGTTTATAAGTTAAAAAGAGGGCTTTCCTTCATTTCTCCAGCATGCTTGCTCGTTACTTCTGCATGCTTGCTCATTACTTCTGCATATTTGCTCGTTACTCCAGCATACTTGCACGTTGCTTCTGCATACTTGCTCGTTTCTCTAGCATGTTTGCTCGTTGTTTCTGCATGCTTGCACGTTGCTCCTGCTTATCGGCAATTTATCTCTGCCTGTTTGCAGTTTGCTTCTGCGTGCTTGCAGAAAGTTCCAGCGCGTTCGCAGAAAGTTCCAGCGCGTTCGCAGAAAGTTTCTACGCGCGCGTAGACTTAAACTTAGCGCGCTAAACTCTCAACTTAGCGCGCACAGACGGTAACTTAGCACACGCAGAAACTTCCTGAGCGCGCGTAGATGTAAACTTAGTGCGCGCAGAACCAAACTTCGCGTACCCAGACAAGAACTTGGCGCGCATAGAAGGTTTCTTAGCGCGCGTAAAGAGCCTAATTAGGTGCTAAATCTGTTAAAATTTGAGGCAATAATGGTGTTTAGGGCTTAATCTCTATCCCATTTCTGTTTATTTCATTTATCAGCGGGTCGCCTTGCAAATAGTATTCTGTGGGGAACGTATGCGCATCAATGCTGCTAAAGTGCTTGTTTACGGGGGCAATTAACTTGGCATTCTCCCATTTATCATACCCAAAACTGTCTGATACCAACAGCAAATCAATGTCTGATTGTTCGGTTGCATTACCTGTTGCGGCAGAGCCAAACAACAGTACTTTATTAAACACAATATTCAGGTGGCTGCATCTGGCAATAAACTCTTTTGCCTTGGCTATAGCAGTTTCTCTTGCAAGCATGTAAAGATGTTTTTAGGATCGTTTATAATTGTTTGCGCTTTATCTTTAGTAGTTGTTTGGTGCAGCATGGATACGTAATCAGGATAACGACCTTCTATTTGATAGACGTTCATTATTTGCAAAAAATCGGTTTGTTCTTCGTTTAATTCTATTTTTGAATTCTCGTAAAGATAGGTAAGGTTATGTGTTTTAGGAGGGAAATTTTCTGCATTGCCTTTTACCCAAAGTGCTTTTAGTATTTTCTCGATAGCAAGGTGTGCAAAAAACAAAGCCTGCACATATTTGCCACCTTCAAACAAATAATTAATAGATTCCAAATCATCTATAGCCGTAGTTTCCCAGTATTTTATTTGTTTTTCTTTATCCGTCATGGTGCAATTTACAGTCGGGCTTTCACTAATTTTCTTTGTTTAAGCTCTACAAAAATACATAATTAATATAGCTTCTGATAAGTTTGCCACCAGCGGTCGGGTATCTCATCTTTGCAGGCAATTTCGTAATCTTTGTAGGAGCAGGGTATAAGGGTGTGGCGTTCAAACTTCAGGTTTTTATCGGGCGGGTAAGGTACTTCCATCCACCAGCGGTCGCTTTTGTTGCTTTTGTAAAAGTTTATTTCGTATTTGTTATCCTGCAGAAATACATGAAAACGGGTATAATCGGGGCTGTTGCGTGAGGGGAAATCCTTTTTTCGGTTATAAAAACCATCCATAAAACACCATATCATTTGGGCAGCCAGGTAAGCCGTTTTGCCCTGCACATCGTACTGGGGGTTAATTTCGTAAATGCCAAGGGAAGTGAGTTTATCGTTCATGCCTGCGTAGCGCATCATCTGGCAGGCTTCTTCGGCATAAAAGCCATTGGGCTGGGCTTCTTCGTGGGCAGGAGCATCGCTGTGTTTAATGGCATTCATATCAAAACTAAGCATATCGGCATGACGGATAACGGGCTCTGCTTCGGCAATATTATCGCGTATTTGCCCTAAACGATAGGTATCGAAATAGAGTTTGGTCATCATGCTGATGCTTGATTGCGGCACCAGATAGGTTTGATAGCCAATGTTGCTGTAATTAAAAAGGTAGTTGGGCTGCTGTAAAATAATTTTGCCGAGAAAGGTTTTGTTGGTTAGTTCGCTCTCGGCAGAGCCAATATCAAAGGTAGCATCTACGCTTACGATGTTGATGGTTTGTTCTAACTTTTCGTAACCTTTGAACTGGGCAAAGGTAAGGTCTTGTGAGCCACCTATAATAACAGGAGTAATGTTTAGACGAACGAGATAATCTATGGTTTCTGAGAGGGCATAAAAGGTATCGCTCTCACTATGGCCCGGCATAATGTTACCTAAATCTGCCACGCGGGGAGAAAAGCTTCCGGCAAATAAATTGTACAAGTGTTTTCTAACCTCATCGGGGGCGGTGGCACAACCTTTGTTAGATGTGGCAAGCCGGTCTTCGTAAACGCCTATAAGAGCAATATCTATGTTTTCTAAATCGGGGAAATGAGAAGAGTAAACTACAAAATTGTGTGCGAAAGATTCTTCGTGAAAACTTTCGGCAGAGAACTTGATGGGCGAAAAATAATGGGCTATGTCTGACATATAAAAATATAAGCAGTTAAAAGTAGTTTATCGTCTTTTGAGATAAAGCAAAGCCTTGGTAAAGTAATTAACAGAAGGGCTTTAACAAACAAATATTTTGGTACTTTTACAAGCAGCGGTAAAAAACTTAATTTTTTTGTTTATTTGCCGATTAATATATCTTTGCACCGAATTTTAAACACTAACAAATGTCAGACATTGCAAAAAAAGTTACCAGTATTATTGTAGATAAACTTGGCGTGGACGAAAAAGAAGTTACTCCAACTGCAAGTTTTACTAATGATTTAGGCGCAGATTCGCTTGATACCGTTGAGTTAATCATGGAATTTGAAAAAGAATTCAATATTGCTATTCCTGATGATCAGGCAGAGAAAATATCTACTGTAGGTGATGCTATTGCTTACATAGAAACAAACGCGAAGTAATTTTACGGAATCGTTAAGAAATTATCCTGATTTCGGTATCAGGATAATTTTTTTTATTTTGTGCGGGATTTAATTCACTTATGCAGCTAAAAAGAGTAGTAATAACGGGTTTGGGTGGAGTTACTCCTTTAGGAAATTCTGTAACAGAGTATTGGAACAATTTAATAAATGGTATAAGCGGCGCGGCACCTATTACCCGCTTTAATGCCGAAAAGTTTAAAACCCGCTTTGCCTGTGAGGTTAAAGGGTTTAACCCCGAAGATTATTTTGATAAAAAAGAAGTTCGTCGTGTAGATGCTTATACGCATTATGGTATAGCCGCTTCTACGCAGGCTGTTACCGATTCGGGCATTGCCGGTGATACTATAGATAAAAATGAAGTGGGTGTTATTTGGGGTTCGGGCATTGGAGGTTTAGATACCTTTCAAGCCGAAGCCTTTGCCTTTGCCAAAGGAGACGGAACCCCGCGCTTTAACCCTTTCTTTATCCCTAAAATGATTGCCGATATATGCTCGGGGCATATTTCTATCCGTTTTGGATTCAGAGGACCTAATTTTACTACTGTTTCGGCTTGCGCTTCTTCAACCAATGCATTAATTGATTCTTTTAATTACATACGCTTAGG
>CAJCJB010000148.1 GCA_903970545.1 Candidatus Saccharimonadota bacterium
TTTGTTTTTATACGTGTTTATATCGCCAATGGCATAAATACCCGGTATGTTGGTGCTGTAATCTTCTGTATTTACCTCAATAGCGTTTTTATCTATTTGTAGGTTCCAGTTATCAATTGGCCCTAATTTAGGACTTAGCCCAAACAGTGGAATAAGGTCATCAGTTTCAATAGTGTTTGTCTCGTTAGTTTTTATGTTTTGTACATTTACACTACGCAAATGCCCGTTACCATTGGCTTGGGTAAGGTTGCTATTTAGCAGTAGATTAATTTTTTTATCGTTTGCCAGTTGCATTACTTTATTTACCGAATCGGGTGCACCTCTAAAAGATTCACTGCGATGAATAAGCGTTAACTCTTTTGCAATAGGAGCCAGGTAAATAGCCCAGTCTAAAGCACTGTCTCCGCCACCTGCCAGCACCACTTTTTTATCTCTGAACTTCTCAGGGTCAAGCACCATATAGGCAACACCTTTACCGTTCTCAAAATTCTCAATGCCTTTGGTATCAGGTTTGCGAGGCTCAAAACAACCCAAACCGCCTGCAATAACAACCACTTTGCTATGTATTTGTGTACCCATATTGGTTGTAAGCACAAAATCGGCTTCGCCACGTTTATCTAATTCTTCTATACGCTCTCCCAACGTAAAACCGGGTTTAAAAGGCTCAGCCTGTTTCATTAAATTATCAACTAGTTCCTGCGCCATAATGGTAGGATAACCGGGTATATCATAAATAGGTTTCTTAGGGTAAATTTCCGAAAGCTGTCCGCCCGGTTGAGGTAAATAATCAATTAAATGGCAACGCATTTTAAGCAAACCACACTCAAATATGGCAAACAAACCAACCGGACCAGCACCTACAATAGCAATATCAGTAGAAATCATTTTTTTTAATTAGAGTGCAAAGGTACAACCTTTTAAAAAATAAATATCTTTACTGGTATTAATTTCTTAACCCGCATACCTTTTGCCCGCATCCTGTTACCCTTTATTGTTGGTATCGGCTTTTGGCTTATTGGCAGAAACGATGCCCTTCAATTAGGATGGGTTGCAAGTACTTATGTCCTATGTATGTTGCTTTATTTTATACTGATAAAGCAAAGCAAAACTTTTACGAAGGTGTTGTTTGGAGTGCTATTACAAGTCTTTTTATTCATAAGCGGATGGCTGCTTTGCGCGTATAATAACGATAAACAGAATATAGATAATTACAATAATTATTCTGCAACTGATATAGAAAGTTACTCAGGTTATATAAGTGAAATTCCTGTAGAGAAAACCAAAAGCGTTAAGGCTGAAATTACTTTGCAGCAAATTAAATATAAAGGCAAATGGCAGACTGCTTCAGGGAAGATGATTGTCTATTTTGAGAAGGCAGATAAAGCCAAGAATCTTGAAACGGGCAACACCATTGTATTTATTGGCAAACCACAAGAAATGCAAACACCTTTAAACCCGCACGAGTTTGATTATAAAGCCTATCTGAATCTTAGAAATATTTATCATTCTGTTTATTTAAAAGATGAAAGTTGGGGTGTGGTTGATAAGGTGCAAACTTTTACCTTGTTCAGTTTTACGCAGAAAATACGCAAACAATTATTAAACACTTACCGACAAAGCGGCTTAGAGAATACGGAGTTCGCCATGGTTGCAGCTTTAGTGCTTGGTTACGATGATGAAATTGACAGACCATTATTAAATGCTTATTCTCACACGGGTACCCTGCATGTATTGTCGGTATCGGGTTTGCATGTGGGTATTATTTATATGCTGTTGGGTTATATGCTTTCCTTTTTAGACCGAAACAAAAAAACAACCTGGATAAAAGTATTTCTCATTTTAGGCTTTCTGTGGTTTTTTGTTTTGCTGTCGGGGTTCTCTGCTGCCGCTGTGCGTGCCGCTTTTATGTTTAGTTTAATCATGTTGGGCAAAACACTTTTTGAGCAGGTTGAAACCGCCAACATTGTGCTTGTATCTGCCTTTTTTAGTTTATGTATCAATCCCTTTTGGCTGGCAGATATTGGCTTTCAGTTATCATACACCGCTGTGTTGGGTATCATTTATTTGTATCCTTACTTTAATAATATGTTTGCTTTCTCATGGGGTTTTGCCAATAAAGTATGGGCTTTGTGCTCAGTAAGTATTGCAGCACAACTAGCTACGCTGCCTGTTACGCTGTATTATTTTCATCAGTTTCCTGCGCTGTTCTTAATTACCAATTTGGTTTTAATACCCATCTCAACGCTTGTGATGTATGGAAGCATTCTGGTTTTACTATTCTCTAAAGTTACACTTGTTGCTAATGTGCTGGTTTATATTACAGGATTCTTAATTAAAATAATGAATGCCTGCGCCGTATTTTTCGATTCACTTCCCTTTTGTGTAATTGATAATATTCATCTTACTATGATAAACTTAATAGGGCTGTATCTATTGCTGTTCCTTGTGTTTATAAGCATAGAGGAGCGGTCTTATAAATTACTAATGAGTTCTTTTGTAGTAGCTGTTGTTATCCTCATCCTTTCTATTTTCTTTGATTTACAAACCAAAAGGAATAACGAACTGGTAATTTATCAAAGCGATAAAACAAATATGTTAGCTGTATTTTCAGGAAACAGATATGTGCAACTTTCTGATACCATACCCGATGACAGATTGCAAAGTACCTTGCGCGAAAATAAAATATACCATGATGTTGTATATGAGAAAAGTGGGCAACTAACAAATACCTCCTTACTGATAGTAAATCATAAAAGGATTTTGTTTGCTAAAGATGTAATGATATTAAGTCAGCAATTTATTAACTCCATAAACCCTGATTATATTTGGATTACAGGCAACTCACTTAAAAGAGTAAAGCTGCCGGAGTTCTTTTGTAAGCAAGAGCATGTAATTGTTTCAGGTAAATTCTATAACAAAAAAGCTATTGCCTGCTTAACTAATGTGTACTTAACTGCCAAACAAGGGGCATTTATAGTATCATTGCCGTAAAACGGCTTAGCTAAATTAGTATTGGAGCTTAACAAACATAAAGAGACGCCTTTATTTTAAGAACAAATAAGACGGAATTTAGAAGAAATAGTTTGTTTTTGGTAAGAGATAACTTCCCCTTGATAAGAAATAGCTTGCATTTTACATGAAATAGGTAGCATTTTCTAATTGCTAGCTTGCAATTATGAAGAGATAGCTTGCGATTGTGAATTGTTAGCTTACAATTGCAAATTACTAGCTTGAAATTGTGGATTGATAACTTACAATTGTGAATCGCTAGCTTACAATTGTGAATCGCTAGCTTGAAATTGTGGATTGATAACTTGCAATTATGAATCGCTAGCTTACAATTATGAATCGCAAGCTATTTCTTGTGAATTGCTAGCTATAAAATGAAATTTACAACTATTGATGGCTAAAACATCCTTATTTCCTTTAAAATTACAAAGGTTTGTGGCAGGTTAGCTACTATTTGTGCCATAATGACAAGGGATTTTGCCTTACATTTGTCTTTAAATTAAGAAAATGAAGCATGTAAAATGGCTTTGCGCAGTTTACCTTATTATTTTATCCTCCTGCTCTTTGCAGAAAAGATTATACAACAAAGGTTTTTATGCCAGCAAAACACATTCTTTAAAAAGGAATGATGTAGATACTTCTTCTTTATTAAGTAATATAAAGCCTGGTAAAGAAAAATTGAAACAGGCAGACTTAGTTGCCTCAAATGCGAAAAAATCAACATTCAACACTCAGCATTCAACATTTCTTGCAGATTGCGATACTATCGTTTTAACAGACGGAACTAAAATATTTGTAAAGATTACCGAAGTACACTCAAACAAAATTAAATTTAAATACTGTAACTCAAATGAAGAAGTTTTTAGTATTAGTAAAGCGGATATTAATTATATTGTTTATTCCAATGGAAAAAAGGAGTCCATTAAATATAAACCTAATATGCCTGATTATTACCAACAACCAAAAAAAACAAATCCTTTTACTATTGCAGGGTTTGTTTTAAGTATTATTGAAGAGCCTGTAACTTTTTTTTTAATAATGTCATTCGATATTGGATGGATTTTCTTAATCCCCTTTGTCTTACTATTATTGACAATCACATTTTGTATAACAGCAATTATACAAATCAGTAAAAACAGAGAATCTCAAAAAGGATTGGCTTTATCAATTATAGGATTAGTTCTATCAATAATTGTGCTGTTTATATTAATTGGATCTCTACTTGTATAGTATAAAATTATTAAATATTAATCTATGAAAACAACCCTTATAAAAAAGGCTACAGTAGTAAACGAAGACGAACAGGTTGTTGTTATTCCCCCTTTCAAGGGGGTGTCCGCAGGACGGGGGATGTGTAAAGTAACTTAACATCCCCCTTTATCCCCCTTCAAAGGGGGAATTAGCAACGCGAGGGAATTAACAAAATGAAAAACAAAATATTGCCATATAATCCTAAACTAAAAGAACTTGCGCACAAACTTCGTAAGCAAGGTGTTTTATCGGAGGTATTGCTGTGGAAGAAAATAAAACAGAAAAGCCTTACGGTTGAATTTCACAGGCAAGTACCCATAGATAATTATATTGTAGATTTTTATTGTCACGAATTAATGTTGGCAATAGAAGTTGATGGAAATTCGCATAATTTTGAGGAGATAGAACAGAATGACTTAGTAAGGCAATCTAAACTGGAAAGTCTTGGTGTTACTTTTATGAGATTTAAAGATATAGAAGTTAAGCAAAGCATAAACGAGGTTATACGAATTTTGCAGGTTAAGATTGAAGAATTAAAAAGCAGTAATTAAACATCCCCCTTAATCCCCCTTCAAAGGGGGAATTGGTGGCGTGAAAATAGTAAAAAGTAAAAATATCCCCCTTCAAAGGGGGAAGTAGTAATATGAAAACAACCCTTATAAAAAATGCCACAGTAGTAAACGAAGACGAAGTTGTTGTTTCGGATATTTTACTGGAGAACGGATTTATAAAACAAATAGAAAGAGATATTGATGATGCAGAAGGCACTGAAATTATTGATGCCAAAGGCTTACACCTGTTTCCGGGGCTGATTGATGACCAGGTGCATTTTCGCGAGCCGGGTTTAACCCACAAAGGAGAAATATATACCGAAGCCAAAGCGGCTGTGGCAGGGGGCGTTACATCCTATATGGAAATGCCCAACACCAACCCGCAGGCTGTTACAAACGAAGAGTTAGAGAAAAAGTATAGTCGCGCAGCAGAAGTATCGCTTGCCAACTACTCTTTTTTTATGGGCGCTACCAATGGTAATATTGCAGAGCTTGCAAAGCCAGATTACACAAAGGTTTGCGGGGTTAAAATATTTATGGGCTCATCTACCGGCAATATGCTGGTAGACAAAAAAGAAACGCTGGAAAAGATTTTCTCGTCGGTAAAAACCCTGATTGCCACCCATTGCGAGGATGATGAGTTGATTAAACAAAACCAAAAACGAATTATAGAAGAGTACGGCGAGGATTTGCCTGCGTATTTTCACCCCATTATAAGAAACGAGGAGGCTTGTTTTGCATCCTCATCTATGGCAGTTGAACTGGCTAAGAAGTATAATACCCGTTTACATATTCTGCATATATCTACAGCTAAAGAGCTTGAGTTGTTTGAAAACAAAACGCCGCTAAAACAAAAACGTATTACGGCAGAGGCTTGCATACACCATCTTTGGTTTTGTGATGAGGATTATAAAACAAAAGGCAATTTTATTAAATGGAACCCTGCCGTAAAAACCATGTACGACAGGGATAAAATATTTGAAGCGGTGTTAGACGGGCGAATAGATGTAATTGCTACCGACCATGCCCCGCATACGCTGGAAGAAAAACAACAGCCTTATTTAAAAGCTCCTTCGGGCGGACCCTTGGTGCAGCATAGTTTACAGGCGCTGTTGGATTTTTATCATGATAAAAAGATAACGCTTGAGCAAATAGCCCGTAAGGCAAGTCATAATGTAGCCGACATTTTTTCTGTTGAAAAACGTGGTTACATTCGCGAAGGCTTTCATGCCGATTTGGTGTTGGTTGATTTGCACAAGCCACAAACTGTAACCAAAGAAAATATTTTATACAAATGCGGTTGGAGTCCTTTTGAGGGACATACCTTTAAATCATCTATCATTACAACCCTTGTAAATGGTCATAAAGTGTATGATAAAGGAAGTTTTAATGAAGATAAAAAAGGGGAGAGACTTTTGTTTAAGCGTTAATCCCTAACATAATTCCTTTTTATGTTTTCTTTTTCCTTGACGAAAAAGAAACAAAAAGTCAAGACCAAACGATCTGCCACACACGAGCTAAACTGCTCCGCGTTTGGTCGGGCTGCCCGCTGTTTCAATTAAAGATTATTCTATACTTTTAGATTCACTGAGTGCAAGTTATAACCCTTGTTTCTTTGCTTCGTTCCAAAAACCATCCATTTCGGTAAGGTTACTATCGGTTATGCTTTTGCCTTGTTCTTTAATCTTATCTTCAATAAAATTAAACCGTCGAATGAATTTCTTATTAGCTTTTTCTAAAGCAGTCTCCGGACTGATGTTTATAAATCGTGCATAGTTGATTAGTGCAAACAGCAAATCGCCAAACTCCTCTTCTGTTTTCTCTGTAGATTGTTTGGATGTAATTTCAGCATTCAACTCGTTCATTTCTTCCTGAACCTTTTGCCAAACCTGCTCTGCGTTTTCCCAATCGAAACCAACCCCACGTACTTTTTCCTGTATGCGCTCTGCTTTTATCATGGCAGGTAAACCTTTAGGCACACCGCCTAATACGGTTTTATTACCCTCCTGATTTAGTTTAATCTTTTCCCAGTTTTGTTTTACCTGCTCTGCATTATCAACCTTCACATCTCCATAAATATGCGGATGGCGCATAATCATCTTATCGCATAGAGAATTAATAACATCCGTAATGTTGAACTCCTTTTTCTCATCGGCAATTTTAGAATAGAAAACTATATGCAATAATATATCGCCTAACTCTTTCTTTAGGTCAAGCATATTGTTTTCTATAATGGCATCGCTAAGCTCATAGGTTTCTTCTATGGTAAGGTGCCTTAAACTTTCTATGGTTTGTTTTTTATCCCAAGGGCATTGCTCGCGCAATTCATCCATTATCTTTAACAGACGTGTAAAAGCTATTTCTTGTGATGTTTGCATGAATTGATGTTTAATAATTTTCTAAAGTAATACCGTTGTAATTACTACTGTAAGAATAAGTAATGATAAGATTAATCCTATAACGGCTAATGTAATTCCTTTTTGAGATTCTCTGTTTCTAGTAATTTGTATAATTGCCATAATACACAATCCTACTGTTGAAACTAATATGGCAAAAGGAATTATAAAGGTTAATCCTGCACCAACCGAAAGACTTGATGATGTATATGCACCGGATAAAAACACATCAAAAATACCTAATGAAAAACCTGCAATGGCAAAGCCATTTGTTTTTCTTGGTGGTGGATAATAATACGGAGCGTTAGGTTGCTTATATTCAAAGACCTCTTTTAAACCATTTGAATATATGATATGATTAACATCATTTTTATTAATAACCCTAAGAACTTCATTAGGAGAATCACAATATCTGAATTTAATTTGTTCAGGTGTTATTTCCAATATCTTGGCAAGCATTACAGTTCCGTTTCTTAAAACAAGTGTATCGCAACCATCAGTAAGTGGAGTAGGCTTAGTTCTAACATGTTCTATTTCTATAACTTTATTAGAAACCTCTGCTGATAGGGTTACCGGAACTGCTTTTGCTTTAATTTGTTTTACACAGTTTAATACAGCAGGTAAAGTATCTGTATTAGGTTTTTGTTCAGTCTTTTTGATAGCATGGTGTTTGCTGATATAGAAGCCCTTGTTGTATATCCTTTTCTGTAAAGAACACGAAGCAAGAATAAGAAGACAGACTAAGCCAAGTAATTTAGGGTGTTTAGTTGCCATCGCCCATTAGTTTTACGGTTAATCCGTCAATCTCACTATTCAGTTTTATCTGGCAAGACAGGCGGGAGGTATCCGTAATGTTGGGCAGGGTATCCAACATGGCATATTCATCATCGCTAATGGGAGTAAGTGTTTCAAAACCCTTAGTAACTGAAACATGGCAGGTGGCGCATAATGCCATACCACCGCAAGTGGCTAAAATATTGTAATCGTTACCCTTTAAAAACTCCATCAAACTAAGGTTCATGTCGGTGGGGGCTTCCAAAGGGGTTTTCGTTCCATCGGGGTGCTCTACAAATAGGGTGATGTTGTTTTCCATAATGGGGTAAAAATACCAATTATTGAATATAAAACTACTCATTCGTGATTGCTGATGCTTATTCTATAATTAGTTCCCGAAGGGAATTTTATATTCAACCATATTCAAGTGCAATAAAAAATGTTAATTTATTATCCTTCTTATAAAAATAATTATATATATATTTGTTTTCAGTTTCAATTTTTTAATTATTGATGGGTAAAATTACTTTCCGGTTATTTTTTATTCTTTTTACATCTTCTTTTGTCTTTGATGGTGGTACAAGAGCTATTGCCCAAACCACACAAACATTTAATTATACGGGCGGGAATCAAACATTTGTGGTGCCTACGTGTGTTAGTTCTATTACGGTACAAGCATGGGGCGGCGGCGGCGGCGGCGGCGGTACTGATACATATGGTGGTGGTAATGGTGGTGGTGGTGCTTATGCTTCGAGTACAATTGCAGTAACGCCCGGAACTTCTTTAACTATAGTTGTAGGCGGCGGCGGCGGTAAAGGTGCAGGTTGTTTAGGTAGCGCACCTGGTGGTACTTTTGGTTTTGGATTAGGAAATGGTGGAACTGGTGGAGACGCTGGTCCGAGTGGTTGCTCTGGTGCTGGTGGTGGAGGTGGTGGAGGTACAGGAATAATGAATGGTGGTACTATATTAATAGTGGCTGGTGGTGGTGGTGGTGCAGGTGGTGGTGGAAATCATGGTGCTGGTACTGACGGTGGCGGTGGCGGAGTAGATGGAACAACAAATACCAGTGCAGCTGGTGGACTTATAGGAGCTTCTGGTAGTACAATTGGACTGGACGGAACTCAATCCCCTGGAGATGGTGGTGGTGGT
>CAJCJB010000149.1 GCA_903970545.1 Candidatus Saccharimonadota bacterium
CTGTACGGAAAAGGATTTTCGCCTTCTTTTCAGCTTTTTTCTCTTTCACGTATGCTTTTTTATACCAATCTATAGCGGTAAAGTATTCTTGCGAAGCATATGCTTTATCACCCTCTTTCAATGGGCTTTTTTGAGCAAAGCCACCAATAAAAATAGCTACCGTAAATACAAGTGCTAAAGTAATTTTCTTAATCATATTTTAGATGTTTTATAAAATAAACAGCCGCTAAAGTAACAATTAATGTTAATCCAAAAAACTTTTTTTAATTTTTATAGGGATTGGGCAAACAAAAAATCCCACTATTTTCATAGCAGGATTTTTAATTTTTCATCTTCGCAATAACGAAGGGTTTAGCTTATAACCACCCTAAACACCTTAGTAAAGTTGCTTAGCGTGCCTTTTTTGCCTTTGCTTTTTTCCTGCATCACAAAAAGGGCTGCCATACCTTCTTGTGTCTCGGTAAAGTTTTTGATAAGGGTGCCGCGTTTCAAATCGCCAATGTAGGTATAGCCCCCGGCGGCAGGGTCGGGTATGGTGGTTAGGTTGGCTGCCTGTATAAGCATATACACCATAGCTTCTTTTACACCTTTTTGCAATGCCTTGCTTTTGGTGCCGGGGTAGGTAACTTCTATTTCTATACTCAGGTGTATTTGGTGCTTCAGGCTAAGATAAATGGGCACCAGCTTGGCATTGCTCTCGGTAGTTATATTGGTGCTGGTGGCTGCTTTTTTTAGGCGCAGGTTTAGTGCTGCTCTGTCGGTAGTGTTTAGGGCGCTTTTGGGTATATCGCCATAAATGGTGGTTAATATATCTTCCAATCCAACAAGGGGGTCGCCTTTGCGTTGTTTTTCTGCTTGATGAAACAACTCGGTAATAGTTGGGTTGTGCTTACCGGCCGGACTGGTGTGCATGGGCCAAAGTTCGAGATAGCCCAAATTATCGGGCGTGGTTTCGGGATATACCGGCGTTGGGTTGGTATATCGGTGGTTAAAAATAGCCAGGTTAGCCGGCGTAATACCCAATCGGGTAGCGGTAGAAGGGGTAGTGCCTACTGCGGGCAAATTAAGATACGCATAAACCCGTGTAAAATACTCGTTGCGCTCGTCTTGGGTGTCTCCGAAAATTCCTGTTGAGTTTGTCATAGTTTATTAATTTAAGATTGATTTAGTTCGTTTTCCAACTTCTGTAAGTGTACTTGCAGTTTCCGTAAGTGCACTTATAGCTCTCGCAAGTTTACTTGCAGCTCCCATAAGTGTACTTATAACTCCCGTAAGTGTACTTGCAACTCTCGTAAGTGTACTTACTGCTACCATAAGTATACTTAAAGCTCTCATAAGTGTACTTGCAGCTTCCGTAAGTGTACCCTCTGCCACTAAAGAAACTTGTTTGCTAACCCCTACTATATAGTATGTGGTTTGGGGCATTTGCTTTATGTGGTTGGTTGTTTTCATTGTGCTACAGTAAAATTAACGAAAAATAGTTGAAACTTCCACATCAAGTTTTCAACCGTTGGCGGGGGTGCGGTTGGCATCTTTTTCAATGTTTTAGGGGGTTGTATTGATATTATCTTATTTTATAGGGACGGTGTTTTTTGAGTATATTTGCTTTGAAATGAAAGTAAAATGAAGGAAATTTTGACAAGCCTCCTTATCTTTACGACATCTTTTCTTTATTCGCAGACACGAACTGAGAAAGAAGCCAATGTACTTATAAATGAAATACACGACAAATTGTTAAGAAGGGAAATAGGCTTCATGGCAGCAGCTTCAGAGTATTCCGAGGATGAAGAATCAGCAAAAAACGGTGGGCATTGTGAAATTATAAAAGGGACACATGACAAAAAGTTTGACAAAATTATATTTGGTCTTGACGTAAAACAATCCTCAAGAGTTTTTAAAAGCAAAGAGGGTTATAACATTATTGTTCTTCTAGAAAAAACCAAAACGAAAGCAAAAATAATGCGAATACTTATAAAATATAAACATTAAAAACTTATTTGCGTTAGGGATTGAAGTGGAAAGCCTTTTTGCGTAATCGCAAAAGCTTGGAACGGAAAGCCCGACGGCAGTAATCTGCTGGAACGCCCACTAACCAAATAGGTGCGTAAACACCTCTTCCATTTTAGAAACGCTGATAAGCTTTATTTTAAATTTATTTAAATCAACGCCCTTGCTGTTGTAAGATGAAATAAACATGCGCTTAAAGCCCAGTTTTTCGGCTTCGGCAATGCGCTGCTCTATGCGGTTCACGGGGCGTATCTCTCCTGTAAGGCCCACCTCGGCAGCAAAACAGGTATCCTGCGGTATGCACAAATCTTCGTTAGATGATAGCACGGCGCAAACCACGGCCAGGTCTATACCCGGGTCTTCTACCTTAATGCCGCCTGCAATGTTTAAGAACACATCTTTTACACCCAGCCTAAAGCCGCAGCGTTTTTCTAATACGGCAAGCAGCATGTTAAGGCGGCGCAAATCAAACCCGGTAGAGGCTCTTTGTGGAGTGCCGTATGCAGCGCTGCTCACCAACGATTGTATTTCTATCAACATAGGACGCAAACCCTCCATACTGGCGGCAATGGCCACGCCACTGGTGGGTTCGTCTCTATGCGTAATTAATATTTCCGAAGGATTGCTAACGGCTCGCAGACCCGTGCCGCGCATTTCGTAAATGCCTAATTCGTTCGTACTTCCAAAACGGTTTTTGGTGGTGCGCAACAAGCGATACACATAGTTTCTGTCGCCCTCAAACTGAAGCACGGTATCAACCATGTGTTCCAATACTTTTGGTCCGGCAAGACTGCCGTCTTTTGTAATATGCCCTATGATAAAAACAGGCGTGGCGCTTTCTTTGGCAAAGCGCATCAGTTCGGCCGCACACTCGCGCACCTGGCTCACACTACCCGGGCTCGATTCTATAAAAGCGCTGTGTAGCGTTTGGATGGAATCTATAATAACCAGGTTGGGCTCGTTTTGTTCTATTTGTTTAAATATGTTTTGGGTGTTTGTTTCTGCCAGAATAAAGCAAGTATCGTTTTGTATGCCCACGCGCTCCGCACGCATCCGTATTTGCTGCTCGCTCTCCTCACCTGATACATATAGTATCTTAATTCCTTTTGCCTGAAGCGCCACCTGCAACATCAACGTAGATTTACCAATGCCGGGCTCTCCGCCAAACAACACTAAAGAGCCGGGAACTATACCTCCGCCCAAGATTCTGTCAAGCTCAGCATCATTGGTAGAAAAACGTTGTTCGTTCTCAACCGTAATTTCGTTTATTAATAAGGGTTTGCGTGCCTTACCCAAAGAAGTAGAGCCGCTGTTGTTTTTGGTTTCCTTAACGATAATTTCTTCTACAAAAGTATTCCACGATTCGCAGGAAGGGCATTTACCAAGCCATTTAACTGATTGATAACCGCAACTCTGACAGAAAAAAGAAGATTTGGTTTTAGCCATTAGGGTTCTTGTAAGTTATTTAGGTCATCAATATCTTTAGGTCTGTTGCTTGCCCTTTTAGCCTTTCTTAATTCATTGATATGAATAGTCTTTATACTAATGCCATCCGTATTAAACCAAACAGCGTTACTGTGAGCAGTTTCAAAATCTAAACCTTTAACAACCGTCATTAAATCTATTCTTACAGGAGACCTGCCAAACTTAAACACATCGTATTTTTCTGTACTTAAAAACCTTTCTTCCGTCATTTCAAAAACAGATAATCCGAAATCAGCAAAAGCTTTTAAAATCCTTTTATAATTTGGTGTCGTAGGGTTTACCCAAATATCCATATCACCTGTAGTGCGGGTGTAGCCGTGTAAAATAACCGAATACCCTCCTACAAGAATATATTCAACCTCATGTTTATTAAAGCAAGTAATAAAGTCGATAAAATCATCATTAAAAATATCGCCCATACTTATCTTTTCTCACAAGAAAAAACACTCCTGTCTAAACGGATCGAGGAGGACGTTGCATAAGGAATTTGATATGCGCAACAGATAAGATACCATGCCGCTGAAAGTCTATATGCGCATGATTGGGAACGCCAAAAAGAAAGTTCGTTTTTTGCTTCAGACGACTTCCCTTTTTCAAAAACTGTTCTATCTAATTTAAACATAAATACAAATATACAAATTGTAGAAGATATATTACTTTTAAGCCCTCTATGCCAAATAAGCTCGAAAAATTTGCGGAGTTTGATACGTTCCAAAACTGTACGTATCTTCCTTTTGAAAAGATAAAAGAGGGGCACCCCTTAAAGGGTAAATGGCACGAAGACTACTTTGAAAACCAAAACCCCATTATACTTGAATTAGGTTGTGGCAAGGGCGAATATACGGTGGGCATGGCGCAAAACAACCCCAATAAAAACTACATTGGTGTTGATATAAAAGGTAATCGCATTTGGACTGGTGCCAAGTTTGCAAGTTTAAATAATATGGTAAACGTAGCTTTTGTGCGCACCCGAATTGATTTTATAGAATATTGTTTTGCCGAAAACGAAGTGGATGAAATATGGATTACGTTCCCCGACCCTCAACCACAAAAGACCCGCACCCGCAAGCGCCTTACCAATATGTTGTTTTTGAATAGATATAAGAAGTTCTTAAAGAAAGATGGGCTTATTCATTTAAAAACAGACAGCACCACCTTTTATGAATATACCTTGGAAGTGATTGCAGAGAATAAATTTCCCTTGTTATATTCTACTGATGATTTGTACGAGAACAACCCTTCAGGTAAAGAGGAGTTAACTAATATTAAAACACATTATGAGCAGCTTTTTTCAGCGCGTGGAGCTAAAATAAAATACTGTTGCTTTAAATTACATTAAATTTACACGATGGAATTACTTAGTCCGGAACACTGGAAAGATTACGAATTGCTGGATGTTGGAGATTTTGAAAAACTGGAACGCTTTGGACAATATATTACCATCCGTCCCGAACCGCAGGCCGTTTGGCCTAAAACATGGAGCAATGCCGATTGGGAAAAACAAGCACACGTTAAATTTATTCCCCGCTCAAGCTCTGCAGGCGATTGGAAGAAATTCAAACAAATGCCCGACCAATGGAAGATTGGTTATGAGTTTAAAACTAAGAAAGAATTAAAGAACATACAGTTTAGATTGGGCTTAACATCCTTCAAGCATGTGGGTGTTTTCCCCGAGCAGGCTGTTAATTGGGACGCCATCGTTTCTTTTCTTTTAACTGTTGAGAAGCCTAAGTTTTTAAATCTCTTTGCTTATACTGGCGGAGCTTCTTTGGCTGCTCGCGCTGCGGGTGCTGATGTTACTCATGTAGATAGTATCAAACAAGTAGTTACCTGGGCAAACGAAAATATGCAACTCTCAGGTTTAGATAACATCCGCTGGATGGTAGATGATGCGCTTAAGTTTGTAAAGAAAGAGTCGCGCAGAGGTAATTTATATCACGGCATTATTTTAGACCCCCCTGCGTACGGGCATGGTCCTAATGGAGAAAAATGGAAGTTGGAAGACAACATTGCAGAAATGATGGCTGAGGTTTTAAAGGTTTTAAACCCCGAGAAACACTTGCTTATACTTAATGCATACTCACTTGGTTTTAGCAGTATAATAATTGAGAACTTTTTGCGTTCTTATGCCAAAGAACAGAAGTCTGTTTTACAAACTGGGGAGTTGTTTTTACAAGCCAAGAGTGGTGTAAAGCTTCCGTTGGGCGTTTGGGGCAGGCTTACCAAATAACAACACATGCAGTTAAAAGGTTACCTGACCCATAAAAACATTTTCCTTTTCGGGATAATTCTTATAGCGGTTGGCATGCCTCTTTCCCGTTTTTTAGTTAGTGTTTCTTATTTTGTTTTGCTCGGCAACTGGGTAATTGAAAGAAACTTTGTAAGCAAATGGAACACATTAAAAACATCTAAAACATTTTGGACTTTTGTTGCCATTTATCTTTTTTACCTAATTGGTTTATTATGGACAAGCGATTATACCTATGGTATAAAAGATTTGCGAACTAAACTACCCATGCTTTGGTTACCTGTTTTGTTTTATACCTCTCCCAAGATAACAAAGAAAGATTATCATGTAGTTATGCACTTTTTTGTTTTAGCTTGTATAACCGCTTCCTTTTGCAGCGTGGCAGCTTATTTTGGTGTCCTGCATAAAAAGGTTTGTAATGTAAGAGATATATCCCTGTTTGAATCTCACATACGTTTCTCATTAATGATAGTCCTTTCTATAGTATATGTTTTCTTCTCTTTTCTAAAACCCGTATTGCTAAAGCATAGAATTATTTATTTTGTAGTTACCTGCTGGCTCTTATTTTTTCTTGTGTTCCTTCAATCGTTTACAGGTCTTTTTATTCTTGGTGTTTTAACGGTTGTTGGCATTATTGTTTTTCTTTTTTCAAAGCAATCTTTTTGGTTTAAAATTTCTTTTTCAGTTATAGTTAGTGGGGTATTTATTTATGCTGCTTATTTAATAAACGATGAGTATAAAAAATTACATTTCGTAAATGAAATAGATTTTAAAACCCTGCCTGATTATACTAAGCAGGGACACGTTTATTATCATGAAAAAAAGTACAGGCTTACCGAGAACGGAAACTATATTTATATTTTGATGTGCGAAGAAGAACTAAAAAAAGAGTGGGTACAGAAAAGTAAATTAAACTACGACAGTTTTGATAACAAAAAAAACCCACTACGCTATACCCTTATAAGATACATGACCTCAAAAGGACTTACTAAGGATTCTATTGGGTTTTCAAAACTAACAGATGCAGATATTAGGTGCATAGAAGACGGTTACCCGAATTATTTGTACACCAATCCAATAAACATAAGAACCCGCATACACGAAATATTGTGGGAAGTAGACGGTTCTGTGCGCAAAAATGAAACAAACGGGCATTCGCTTACCATGCGCTTAGAGTTTTGGAAAACAGCATATCATATTATTAAACAAAATATTTGGTTTGGCGTAGGGACAGGAGATGTTAAAATTGCTTTTAAAGAACAGTATGAA
Organism: Candidatus Saccharimonadota bacterium; assembly: GCA_903970545.1. Taxonomy (GTDB): domain Bacteria; phylum Bacteroidota; class Bacteroidia; order B-17B0; family Aurantibacillaceae; genus PALSA-968. Next base: position 7,010 of record CAJCJB010000149.1, read on the forward strand.
AAAGAAAACACCTCTCTAAAAAAAGAATGGCAACTACGTTCGCATAACCAATATTTAGCAACCACGGTGGCTTTGGGAATAATTGGCTTATTGCTTTTTCTACTTCATTTGTTTGCACCTTTTTTCTCTAAAAAGAAAATGTCTGTCTTTTTTATTTTCTTTCTCTTGATTGAATTTCTTTCCTTTATAAATGAAGATACACTCGAAACACAAGCCGGTTTAACCTTCTGCGTCTTCTTTACCCAACTGCTGTTTCATAACGATGAGTATAATGTGTAGTTTTATCGTGTGACCCGAGCCTTTTTAGGCGAACACCATACACCATTAAAAGAAAATAATAACGAGATATGAAAATTCTGCAAATTAATACGGAGAAAACATGGCGTGGCGGCGAGCGACAAACGCTTTACAACATACAGGGGTTTTTACAACAAGGGCATGAAGTAGAATTGCTTTGCCGCAAAAACTTCCCTCTGCATCAAAAGGCAAAAGAACTGGATATACCCATACACCCCGTTAGCAATGGTTTGCAGGCAATATTGCATTTAATTAAACATGCGTGTTTTGCCGATGTTATACACGCACAAACATCTTCCGGACAGCTTTATGGCGTTATCTCTTCCCTCTTTCATAAAACACCTGTAGTTTATACACGGCGGGTAGATTTTGTTCCGCATGGTTTT
>CAJCJB010000150.1 GCA_903970545.1 Candidatus Saccharimonadota bacterium
TTTCTTTTTGTTTCTTTTTGTTATTTCGGTGAACGCTGAAAAAGCATTTGCCACGCTTCGCTCGCAATGACAACAAAAAAGCCCCTCACTTGCGTAAGAGGCCTCTTTGCTAACCACTGATTATTAACCAAACAACCAACTAAACTGTCTTTCTGTCTAAATCTACCACTATTGGGGTTGAGATACATAGTGATGAGTAAGTACCAATTACACGACCAATTAACAAGGCAAATATAAAGCCGCGTATAGCATCTCCACCAAAGATGAAGATAACCAATAACACGAAGAATACAGTTAATGAGGTTAATATAGTACGGCTCAAGGTGCTGTTCAAGGCAAAGTTTATCAGCTTGTTGCGCTCTTCGCCATGAGCATCTGTTTTACCCGAATCGGCCAGTCTTTCACGTATCCTGTCGAACACAACCACCGTTTCTGTCATGGTATAACCCATAACGGTTAAGATAGCCGCGATGAAATCCTGCCCAATCTCTAAAGAGAAAGGAAGTATTTTATCTAAAATGGTGTAGAACGATAATACAATCAGTACGTCATGGAACAAGGCCACAACCGCACCCATACCATATTGCCATTTTTTAAAGCGGACAATGATATAAAGGAACATCACAATACAAGAGAATAGGATAGCACCGTAAGCACTATACAAAATATCGGTTGCAATGGTGGGTCCTACTTTTTGAGAGCTTAATACTTCGTATTTAGCACCCAAAGAACCTAAGCCTTTTTCTAAGCCTTGTTTTACTTCTTCATCTACGTTTACATCGTTTTCTTTAATGCGGTAAGAAGAAGTAATTTTTAGTTTGCTGGCACTACCCGATGTTTTAACCTCAGGGGCTTCTCCGCCAAAGTTAACAGCCAATGCTTTCTTCACATCTTCGGTATTCATGCCTTTTTCAAAGCCTACTAAATAGGTACGACCACCTTTAAAGTCAACACCAAGGTTAAAGCCACCGTTTTTAAAGTAGAACACCACACCCAAAGCAATTACAATAGCAGAGATGGTATAATAAATCTTTCTTTTACCAACGAAATCAAAATGAAGATTCTTGAAGGCATTACGCGTCATGTTATTATCGAAGCTAACTTCCATCTTGCGACCAATCATAAAGTCGAATATCACACGAGACAGAACCACAGCAGCAAATAAAGAAGAAAGGATACCGATACATAATGTTGTAGCAAAACCTTGAACCGGACCATTACCAAATACATAAAGAATTACACCTAATATTAATAGCGTTACGTTACTGTCTATAATTGTTGGCATGGCATGCTTAAAGCCCTCTTTGATAGCTTGAGCTATGGATTTACCAAGTGCCAGTTCCTCACGTATACGCTCGAAGATTAAGATGTTTGCATCTACCGATAAACCAATGGTTAATACGATACCTGCAATACCGGGTAGGGTTAGGGTAGCTCCTAAGGAAGTTAGAATACCCATAATAAAGAATAAGTTAATTAGCAGGGCAATGTTGGCCACCCATCCTGCCTTGTTATAATACATAGCCATAAACAACAGAATAACAATAAAGGCTATTACAAATGATAATAAACCTGCAGAGATTGACTCAGCTCCTAAAGTAGGACCAACCACTGTTTCTTCTACAATACGTGCCGGTGCAGGAAGTTTACCTGCTCCAAGTATAGCCACTAAAGCGTCTGCCTCGCGGTTATCGAAGTTACCCGTAATTTGTGAGCTTCCGTTAGGTATCTCTCCGTTTACAGTAGGTGCAGAGTATACTGCATTATCCATTACAATAGCAATGCAACGCCCACGGCTCTTACTGTCCTTAGGAGAGTTAGCTTTGGTTAGTTTAGCCCATTTTTGTGCAGCATCACCTTTCATAGTCATGCTAATGGCAATTTCACCGGTTTGTTGTTGAAACTCTTTACGGGCTCCGTCAATAATATCGCCAAACATGGCAGCTTTGCCATTGCGGTCGGTTACTTTAATAGCATATAAAGTAATTACCTCACCGCCTTTACCCGGTTTGTAATCCCACATAAATTTAAGCTTAGATGGGAATACCGAACGCACTTTTGGGTTGTTTAACCAAGTGTTTATTTGAGCGGTATCTTTTGTACGGGCATAACCAACTACAGAACCTAAGCCAAAGTATTTACCATCCTGAGAGATGTTTGGTACCAAAGGACCAGCCATTGAGTAAAGAGGGTTGTTTAGTTTGTATCGGGCAACAGCTGTATCTTTAGAAGCTGCACCTTTAGTAGTATCTCCAGCAACTTTATTGCCTTCTTTTAGTTTTTGAGCTAATGATTCCTTTGCTTTATTAGCACTATCTGTTTTTATTTTAACAATAGAATCAGTTTTAGCTTTTGCAATTTCTTCTTTAGTTAATTTCTTGTTCGATTTCTTTTCTAAAGAATCTCCTTTAGCAAGTTTTAATGAATCTGCAGCCTTAAGGCTGTCCGCTTTAACCAACTCAGGGTTTAAAAGTGCTTTCACCTTTTTATTAGCTTCTGGCCAGTACTGACCAATTTCTGCATTCTCATAAGTTTCCCAAAACTCAAGGTTAGCAGTTCCCTGCAATAGTTTACGTACACGGTCTTTGTCTTTTACACCAGGTAACTCAATTAAGATACGTCCGCTTGCTTCAAGCTTTTGTATGTTTGGTTGAGATACCCCAAAGCGGTCAATACGGCTACGGAAGGTAGTTTCAGAGTTACTTACCGCATCTTCAACACGCTCGTTTAAAAAAGCAATTACTTTATCGTTGTTATCGTTGTAATCAATTTTACCTTTGTTTTCAAGGGTTTGAAACAAGGGAGCCAAACGCCCGTTAGGAGCAATTTGTTTGTAAGTCTCAGCAAATAAAGTAACAAAAGGTTTGTTGTTATTTACACCTAAGTTCTTTTGTGTTTGAGCAATAGCTTTGTTAAAGTTAGGGTCAGGGTTGTTGTTGGCAAGGTTTTTAATAATGTCTGCAACCGATACCTCAAGGGTAACGTTCATACCACCACGCAAGTCAAGACCAAGGTTTATCTCTTTTTGTTTACACTCGTCGTACGTATATTTTGCTAATAGAATATCATAAACCTTAACGGTTTTCATAGAATCTAAATAAGAATCCATTTTTACATTCTTTACAGAATCTAAGAAAGAACGCTCTTTTGAAGCATCTCCTTTGGCATAGTCAGTTGCACCTTTTTTAACTAAAGCACTTTCTATATATGAATCGGCAAAAGCAATGGCGTCTTTCTCCACACCACGGGTTACCCAGGTAAATGAAAGATAAAAAATACAAGCCAGTCCCAGTAGCACGGCAAATGTTGTAATAGCTCCTTTATTTTGCATATAAATAGTTAGATTTTAATTTTTTAAGGCTGCAAATATAGTATTTTTGTATAAAGTAATTTGAAATGATGCATTTATTCTATTGCAGGTAATAAAAAAAGAAGTATATTTGCATCCCTTTTTATAATAATAGTTATGGCAAAGAAACAAAACAGAATACAAGTAATATTAGAGTGCACCGAGCATGCTGCTACAGGTAAGCCGGGTACATCTCGTTACATTACAACGAAGAACAAGAAAAACACTTCAGAAAGAATTGAATTAAAAAAATACAATTCTATCTTAGGTAAATACACCATGCATAAAGAAATTAAATAATAATAAGTTATGGCAAAGAAGGTAGTAGCAACACTAAAAAGCGGAAAAGGAAAAGACTTTACCCGCGTTATTAAAATGGTAAAATCGCCTAAAACAGGTGCTTACGCATTTAGAGAAGAGATTGTACATAACGACCACGTACAAGATTTTTTAAAGAACAAGTAAACAATCTAACGTATTGTTATTTCAAACTTCTTTTCATTGCATGGAAAGAAGTTTTTTATTTTATATAATACACTAAACAAAGCGAGAGAAGATGGGCATTTTCAGTTTCTTATCTAAGGACAAAAAGGAGGCGCTTGACAAAGGCTTAAACAAAACCAAAGAGAACTTTTTTACTAAGATAGCTAAAGCCGTTGCTGGTAAATCTACCGTTGATGCTGATGTTTTAGATAATCTGGAAGAAGTACTTCTTACTTCGGATGTGGGCGTAAATACTACATTGAAAATAATTAAGCGTCTTGAAGACCGAATAGCTAAAGATAAATATGTTGGTACCCAACAACTGAATTCTATATTAAAAGAAGAAATTGCCACTTTACTTACCGAAAATAATACACAGGATGTTGCTGATTTTTCTACCCCTGCCGATAAAAAGCCTTATGTGATAATGGTGGTGGGTGTAAATGGTGTCGGTAAAACAACTACTATTGGTAAATTATCATATCAATTTAAACAAAAAGGAAAGAATGTATTATTAGGCGCTGCCGATACTTTTAGAGCTGCTGCCGTTGATCAACTTATTATATGGAGCGAGCGTGTTGGAGTTCCCGTTGTTTCTCAGGGGATGAATGCTGATCCTGCCTCGGTTGCATTTGATGCCGTTAGTAGTGCCGTTGCTAAAAACTCAGACATAGTGATTATTGATACCGCAGGGCGTTTGCACAACAAGGTGAACCTAATGAATGAATTAGGCAAGATTAAAAAGGTAATGAGTAAGGTAATACCCGATGCCCCTCATGAAGTACTATTGGTGCTTGATGCCAGCACAGGACAAAATGCTATTGAACAATGCAAGCAGTTTACTGCTGCTACTGAAGTTACTGCTTTAGCACTTACCAAATTAGACGGCACTGCCAAAGGTGGTGTGGTTATTGGTATATCAGACCAGTTTAAAATACCGGTTAAATATATTGGTGTTGGAGAAAAGATGGAAGACCTGCAACCATTTAACCGTACAGAGTTTGTAGATTCTCTTTTCTCTGAAGAGTAAGTCCTATCTCCTCTATATTAGCAAGCAACATTCCCAATAGTCTTACTATCTTCGCCGCAAATTTTAATAGCTAAATGAACTATCTCTCGGTTGAAAATCTCTCCAAGTCTTATGGAGACAAAGTGTTGTTCGAAAAAATAACCTTTGGTATTAGTAGAGGCGACAGAGTAGCCTTGGTTGCTAAAAACGGTACAGGTAAAACTACGCTGCTAAATATTTTAAAAGGTACCGAGATAGCTGATGAGGGTCGTATTTCTTGGAGGAAAGAATTGACGATAGAGTTCCTTTCTCAGGAACCTGTATTTGATGAAGAAATATCAGTGATAGATACTTTGTTGAATGCCAAAAATAAATTTACCGATGTAATTAAAAGATATAATCTGGCAGTAGCCGGAGATGAATCTGTGGATATGGATACGGTTATTATGGAAATGACCGACCTGAATGCCTGGGATTATGAAAACAAAGTAGAAGAGATTTTATTTCGTTTGCAGGTAAAGAACCTGAAACAACCTATTAAAACACTTAGCGGTGGGCAACGTAAACGGGTTGCTTTAGCGCGTGTTATCTTAAATAAGCCCGATTTGCTGGTGCTTGATGAACCAACCAACCATTTGGATATTGAGATGATTGAGTGGCTGGAAAACTATCTGGATGATAATGATTTTACGCTGTTGATTGTTACACACGATAGATACTTCCTTAACAATGTTTGTAACCATGTAATAGAAATAGAAGACAGCAAACTATATACCTACAAAGGCAACTTTGAATATTATTTAGAGAAGAAAGCAGAGCGTATGTTGGCTTCCGCTTCTGAGCTTGAAAAGGCAAAGAACTTATACCGTCGTGAGTTGGAATGGGTGCGTAAAATGCCCCGTGCACGTGGTACGAAATCAAAATCGAGAGTAGATGCTTTTTCTACTGTGGAAGATAAAGTAAAGCAAAAAAAGGAAGATGATGGTGTTGAACTATCCGTAAAGATGAGTCGCCTGGGCAGTAAGATATTAGAACTACATAAAATATCTAAAGCCTATGGAGAGCGTAAGCTGATTAACAAATTTGATTATGTATTTAAAAAAGGCGAGAAGATTGGTATTTCGGGGGCTAATGGCAGTGGTAAAACAACCTTATTAAATATTATTCAGGGATTTGAAGAAGCTGATAGCGGAAAGATACAAACCGGCGAAACCGTTGTATGGGGCTACTACTCTCAGAAAGGGATGGTTTTAAAGAATGATAAACGCATCATTGAAACCGTTAGTGATATTGCCGAGTATATACCTTTGGCAGATGGCACCACGCTTAGTGCAGGTAAGTTGTTGGCAAGGTTCAATTTCCCACCGCATGTGCAATACCAGTATGTATCATCGCTTAGCGGAGGCGAGAAGCGCCGTTTATTTTTGCTTACTATATTAATGAAGAACCCTAACTTTCTGATATTGGATGAGCCTACCAACGATTTGGATATTGCTACCCTGCAAACACTGGAAGATTTTTTAAATGAGTTTGGTGGGTGTGTTCTTATTGTGTCGCACGACAGGTATTTTATGGATAAGCTGATAGATCATCTTTTTGTATTTGAAGGTGATGGCGAGATACGCGATTTTCCAGGCACTTATACCCAATACCGTATATGGAAAGATGCGCAAAAACAAGTAATGGGTAGCAATAAACAAGTAGCAGATAAGAAAGAAGAAACTAAACCTGAGAAAAAAGAAGAACCTGTTGCAGCAAGCAAACCAGCATCAACCACTAAAAAATCATATAAGGTTATTAAAGAGACTGAAAACCTTGAGAAAGAAATCGCCGAACTGGAAAATAAGAAACTAGCCTTAGAAGCGGCTCTTGTAAGCGGAGAGACAGACCATGTTATTCTTCAGAAAACCGGAGCCGATTTAGCGCAAACCATAAAAGATATAGATACTAAAAGTTTTAGGTGGCTTGAATTGCAGGGGTAGATTTATAAATACTAATAAACGTGTTGTCCGCCGTTTATAGAGTAGTTAGAGCCCGTAATAAAGCTTGATTTATCAGAAGCTAAGAAAGAAACTAAATGAGCTACTTCCTCTGTTCCTCCTAATCTGCCCATAGGTACTTGCGCTACAATTTGGGTAAGTACTTTTTCGGGAACTGCCATTACCATGTCCGTAGCAATATATCCTGGAGAAATCGTATTTACGGTAATGCCCAGCTTGGCAACTTCCATAGCCAAACTTTTTGTAAAACCATGCATACCTGCTTTTGCGGCGCTATAATTAGTTTGTCCGAATTGTCCGCGTTGTCCGTTTACAGAAGAGATATTAATAATACGTCCAAACTTTCTGTCTATCATGCCCTGCAATACATTTCGTGTACAATTAAAAACACTATTCAAGTTAGTATTAATAACTGCATTCCAATCGTCCTTACCCATGTTAATTAGGCGCATATCGCGTGTAATACCGGCGTTGTTTACTAAGGTATCAATAGGACCAATATCGGTTTCAATTTTTTTAATCATGGCCGCAGTACTGTCAAAATCACTTACATCACCATGAAATAATTCTACATTGTAGCCATCCTTTTTCATCTGCTCAAGCCAAGCATCAGCTTTAGCCTTGGTGTAATAATTACCTACCACATGAAATCCTTCATCATATAATTTTTTGCACATAGCTGTGCCAAGTCCACCTGTTGCGCCTGTTACTAAAACAACGCGTTTATTATGCTTATCCATTTCAGTAAGTTTGAGACCCTAAAGCTAAGGCTTCCTTATGATATACTCAACTTTTGGAGGCGAAATGTATGTTATCTTATTGTTAAGAATTGAGGAGGTAACAGAAACGGTTAGTTTCTCTGCTTTGGTAAGTGTTTGTTTATAATCTACAGAAGCCTTAACCGTATTGGTATTCAGACTATCAAATACCGTATAAGGAGCGGCAAGAGTTACCTTTACAAAAGCAGGAAATGTTTTAACATTTATATTGGGTGGAGCATTTAATACCTGCACAGGCACCTGAATAGTTTTTTGAGCGTACTCATCTAAATTAATTTGCAGCGTAACTTTCGTATCAGATAAAGAAACTAAACCATCTAATGCTTCTGGTACATCAATAACTACCTGCTGTTCTACACGTTGGTTTAAGTTATTTAAAACTATCTTCTCGGTATAAAAGGTATCTGTTTTGGCAAGGGTAAGGCTATCCGAACTAACCATAATGTATTGCGGATTTACTTTAATGCGTTTAAATATTCCTTGCGGAATAGCATAATTTATTTGCACTAAAGGTTTAATAAAAATTTTTTTAGTAAAGGTCTTTCCAAATACAAAATGTATGCTATCCGGTTTAACCTTTAGTAAATCTACTTCCACATTTAATAGCTTAGATAGGTTTCCTATGCTGGTGATGGTACTTATAGAAGCATTGCCCGATGCAGATTTTATATTTGGAACTTTACTCACATCAACCGTAACCTCTGCAATAGATTTTTCCATTAGCAGCATGAGCAGTTTTGCACCTGTAGTCTTAATATCTGCCATGATGTAAGGCGGCAGTTTATTTACAATACGCTTACCTACGGGATAGTTTACAAAATTTACAGGAATGGCAACCGTGCGTGTGTAACTTCGGTTTAACGCATTAATAAGCCAAAGAAAAGAAGCAATGATGAGGCAAACAAAAAAAGAAAATATCCTGCGGGCAGGGTACTTTCTTTTTATAGCTGATAAAGATTTGCCCCGCAAAACAAGTTATTTTGTTTCGGCAATACCCACGCTGTTATCCATAGATATAGCTGCTTTAGAAACCTTTAATTTAACGCCACCTTCTACTTCAATCATAAAAGTAGTATCGTTTACTTCGGCAATTTTGCCATGTATGCCACCAATGGTAACAATCTTATCTCCTTTTTTAATTTCGGCCATAAACTTTTTAGCTTCTTTTTGCTTCTTCATTTGCGGACGAATCATAAAGAAATAAAATACCACTACAATTAGTATAAGAGGTAAAAAACTGGTGATAGATTTCATATCAAATCCACCTGCTGCCGGTGCGGCTACTGCATCTAATAACATAAAACTTGTTTGCATTTTTCTATTGATTTATTTATTGTTTAACTTATAATTAACTTATTTCTTTTCCGAAGCATCATCCGGCACAATTACATTGCCGGTAATGGTAATAAATACCGTGTTGGGTTCGCAATTAGTAAGCACACTTACCGTTTTTGTAACCATACCCGATTTACCGTTGCTGTCAAACGTAACATCAATAACTCCTGTGCCGCCCGGTGCAATGGGTGCTTTGGTAGGTTCGGCAATGGTGCAACCGCAACTTGCTTTGGCAGAAGTAATAATCAGGTTCGATTTACCCTCGTTGGTAAACGAAAATTTATGCGCTACCTTTTCTCCCTGTATAATCTTCCCGAAATCGTACGTACCTTCGGCAAACTTAATTACGGGCAATTTATCTTTATCAACCTTGCCATTAGCCGTTGCCGAAAAATCTACAATCTCTCCGTCAATCTTCCCGTCTTTATCTCCATTGTTTCCGCAAGAGAAAAGAGCAAGCGCACTTAACATAACTACTATCTTTCGCATCCTGAAAATTTTGGCAAATATAACAAAAGTTATAAGTGATGAGTTAAAAGAAGCGCATTGTCATTGCTAGGAGGTACGGCGCAGCAATCTCATTCATTAGGGCGTTCCCTTTGATTACAAAGGGCGGGCTTTGCACTGCAATCTTTTGCCGATTACCGCAAAAGGATTTTCGTTGCAATCCCTAACGTAAACATCATATTTATCACGAACTCCTTTATACTTTGTTTTTGGAGCTACTTTTGAAATCTTTATAAACATGCCAAAAAAAAGCTTGTAACGTAAAGCCCGACGGCGTAATCTGCCGGAACGCCCTAAAAGAATAATTAGTAATTTCGCGCCCTTATGATATCAGTAAATTCAGTTACAGTTGCGTTTGGCGGCAGCGTTTTGTTTGAAAACGTTAGCTTTTTAATTAGCGGGAAAGACCGTGTGGGACTTGCGGGCAAGAATGGTGCAGGAAAATCTACCATGCTTAAACTTATTGCCGGATTGCAATCGCCTACCAAAGGAGAGATTTCTAAACCCAAGGATTTTAAGCTGGGCTACCTTCCACAGGATATGATACACCAACACGGGCGCACCGTGTTTGAAGAAACAGCCTCAGCTTATGAAGAGATTACCAATTTGCAAACCCGTTTGGATGAGATAAATAAAGAGCTGGAAGTGCGTACGGATTATGAAACGGATAGTTACTCTAAGCTTATTACAGATATAACCGATATTTCTGCAAGGCTTGATATTATTGGTGCTGCCAACCGTGATGAAGAAATTGAGAAGATTTTAAAAGGTTTGGGGTTTGAGCGTAAAGACTTTCACCGATTGACGAATGAGTTTAGCGGAGGATGGCGCATGCGTATTGAGTTGGCTAAACTTTTGTTACAAAAACCGGATGCGCTGTTACTGGATGAGCCTACCAATCACTTAGATATTGAGGCAATACAATGGCTGGAGGAGTTTATGGAAACGTATTATGGCTCGTTGGTACTCATCTCTCACGATAAACAGTTTCTGGATAATGTTACCAACCGCACCATAGAGATTGTAAACAAAAAGACTTACGATTATAAAGCCAATTACAGTAAATACTTGGTGCTTCGTCAGGAAAGACAAGAACAGCAGGAGAGTGCGGTTAAGAACCAGCAAAAAATTATAGACCATACTCAGGAGCTGATTGATAAATACCGCGCTAAAGCCAACAAGGCATCGTTTGCACAATCGCTTATTAAAAAGCTTGACCGCATGGAACGCATTGAGGTGGAAGAAGGCGATGATAGCGTGATGCGTATGCGTTTTCCGAAGCCTGCATTGTCGGGTAAGATTGCATTAACGGTTGAAGATGCTGCTAAAACCTACGGAGATAAGCTGATTTTTAAAGATGCTAATTTTATCATTACCAAAGGAGAGAAAGTTGCCTTAGTTGGTCGTAACGGAGAGGGTAAATCTACCATGATGAAAATGATTGGCAAGAAAACCAATTATGATGGCACTGTGCAGATAGGGCATAATGTGCTAGCGGGTGTGTTTGAGCAAGATCAGGAAGAGAAATTAGACCAAAACAAAACCGTATTTGAAACCATTGATGAGCTTGCCGTGGGCGACGTGCGTAAGCAGGTGCGTAATATATTGGGTTCGTTTTTGTTTGGCGGAGATGATATTGATAAAAAGGTGCGTGTGCTTAGTGGCGGAGAGCGCGGCAGACTGGCGCTTTGCAAGCTGTTGTTAGAGCCCTATAATTTACTGCTGTTGGATGAGCCCACCAACCACTTGGATATTAGAAGTAAAGAGATTTTAAAGAAAGCTTTGCTGGATTATGAAGGCACGGTTATTCTGGTATCTCACGACAGGGATTTTTTAGATGGGCTTACCAACCGTTTGTTTGAATTTAGAGAGGGTGTGGTAAAAGAACATCTTTGCGATATTAACGAGTTTATGCAAAAGCGTAAACTAGAGAAGTTGATGGAACTTAAATCGGTTGTGCAAGAGCCTAAAGTAGAGAAAGCAAAGAAAGCAGAGGTTAAAACTGATAAGCCTGATAATTCAGAAAAAGAAAAAGAGCTAAAGCAGATAAAATCTCAGGTTAACAAGTGTGAAAAGGATATAGAAACCCTTGAAACTAACCTTAAAAAGCTGGATGAGCAGCTATCTAACCCCGATACCTATCAAAAACTGATAAACGACAAAGTATTTTTTGAAAACTACAACCAAAGCAAAGCCAAACTGGAAGGCCTTTTGAAGGAATGGGAGGTTTTGAATGAGAAGTTAGGGGTTAATTGACTATAAATACCTGTTTCAGTTATAAAATGTAGCCAATATTATCCATTATGTAAGCAATATATAGCGTAATGCTCATATAATGCAACGCAATGTTTACATAATATAACATGATGTTTACATAATGTGACGTGATGTTTACATAACGCAACGCGATGCCTACATAATGTTACATAATATCTCGTTTACGTTACGCGATGGTTCGTGTACGTCATTTTATGAACCCAATCTGCCATATTATAGGCTTAATCCGAGATAATTCTGCCGCCATTTTATATTTATTATCTTTGGTGTTAAAGATTTTAATATGAAGAAGATTTATGTAAGCATTTTATTGAGTTTGTTTTTTATTAACAACAGCAATGCTCAATCAAGTAATTGCTCTACGGCAACTAACTTGAGTTTATCAAGCGGCAGTGTTTGTGTAAATGGCACAAATATGGGAGCAACTACTGATAATACATTATATGGCACATGCAATACTGCACCTATAAATATGGTTTGGTACACCTATATTGCCAACGGTTCTAATAATACGTTTACCGTTACACCTGATACTTTAACAAATGCAGAAATTGTAGTTTATACTGTGGCATGTCCAGATTCATTTGGGCAAATGCAAACCTGCAAAACAAAAACAGGAGATACTACACTTATAACTACCTGGGGCATGACAGTAGGAGAGCATGTTTGGATAGGTGTTGCTTCCAATCAGGGAACAAATGGTTCGTTTCAGTTCTGTATTAACTCAACTCCAACTGGTACTTTAACCGGAAATACTTGCGCTGAAGCTCTAACGGTATGTGGCAATTATAACGTAGCATCTATGGCAGCTAATGCTTCCGGACAATTACCAACTTGTTTCGGGGCCGCTCCTCAGCAAGATATGTTTATACAATTCACCATTTCTCAGGCAGGTACTTTAGCTTGGACGGCAATGCCCAATATAACTACCACAGAATTTGATTGGTGCCTTTGGAATATTACAGCGAGTTGCCCGGGTACTGTAACCTGTTGTAACTATAATTATGCAGGTGGTTCTTCTGATGGATTTGGTATGCAGGCTCAAACAGGCACAGTAGCTTGTGGTTATTCTAGTGTTACAGATGCACCCTTAAAAGAATTTTGTGCACCTATATCTGTTACAGCAGGACAAGTGTATGCTATACAAATATCTAATTACGAAAGTGATAATAGTGGTTTTTCTCTTTCTTTTACAAATTCTACCTGCCAGCTAAGTTGTAATACAACCAATATAAGTAAAGTATCTAAAGCTGATTTGATAAATATGTACCCCAACCCCAACAATGGTAGTTTTGTTATAGAGCCCAACAGTACAACAAAACAAACCATGCAGGTTTATGATATAACGGGTAAATTGGTATTAACTCAAACTATAAATGGTAAAACTATCATAGATGCAAGTTCTTTAAACGAAGGTGTTTATAATATAAGCCTACAAAGCGCCGAGGGTGTGCTTAATAAAAGGTTGGTTATTGTAAGGTAAGTTACCCTTATCAAACAATTGATATAAGCAAACAAGGTAACTATTTATACCTTTACGCTTTGAAACAAAAAAAAGCCATCCTATTTTTTTCTGCCGGCATTGGCGATGCTGTATTACTTATCCCTTTGGTAAAACAACTAAAAAATAAAGGCTTTCGGGTTGCGGGGTTCTTTAATTCCAAACAACCTTGCGAAGAAATATTTAAAGAGATAACCCTGTTAGATGAGCTGATTTTATGCAAAAGCAAGTCTGAGCAGTTTATACATTCGTTTAAAAGTCTTTTTAAATATGACAGAGCCTACATTAATTACTTTGCGTCAAATGGTACTAATCTTTTAACAGCAGTTATTTGCAGCAAACAAATCTTTACAAACAGAAAAGTAGATTCTATATTATTTAAACTGTTCTCTTTCAAAATTAAGTATGTTGAGCCTGTAAAGAACATACATGATGTCCAGCAAAACCTTAATCTGTTGGATAGTAGTCTTAAAGTTTCTTTACCCGGTTTCTATATTAACTATACCTCTAAAAAGAACGAAGCATTACCTTATCCTTTTATAGCGATACAGATAAGCGCAGGCAACAATAAACAAACATATAAAAACTGGCCTGTAAACTATTGGATTAGGTTCCTAAAAATGCTGTTAGAGCAATACTCCGAAAAAAATATTGTTTTATTGGGTGATAGAAATGAAGTTGAAATAGCTACAACCATAAAAGATAAGTTAGGCTTAAGGATAAATTCATTAGCAGGAAAAACAAGTATAACCGAAGCAATGAATGTTTTAAATCAATCTGAATTATTTATTGGTTTAGATGGTGGGTTGATGCATCTGGCTGTAGCACTTGGCAAACCTACGTTCAGTATATGGGGACCTTCTTCTGTTACTTTATACGGATATGAAAAGTTTAGTTCTGTGCATAAATGTGTAAGTCTTAATTTATCATGCTCTCCTTGCAGTGCTTGGATAAATGCAAACCGTACCAAAGCAACCAACCCTGAGCTATGTCCCGACCATGCTTGTATGCAACAGCTTTTGCCGCAAGATGTTTTTAATCAGTTTAAGGAATATCTAAATTTGCTTCCCCACACACCACCATCGCATGCTGCGTAAAATAATTCATACTATATTTTCTAAGGGGATAATTTCAATCATTAACTTTCTTGTTGTTCTTATAACTGCGCGCTACTTGGGTGCCGATGGGCGCGGACAAATAAGTATTTTGTTTTTAAACGTAACGGTTATTTTATTGTTCAATGATATTATTGGCGGAAGCGCGTTGGTATATGTCATTCCTAAAAAGAATCCTTACAGTTTATTGCTCCCTGCCCTGTTTGCAGGAATACTTACAGGACTAGTATTTCCTATACTCTTTCATTTATACTTTCATTTTCAAACGCAAGAATTAATTTATTTCATCATGCTTGCTTTATTATCTAACCTTAGCAGTATAAGTAATGTGTTCTTAAACGGCTTTCAAAAAATAAAACAAAACAATTTAGCCAGTATCTCTCAAAGTATTGCTATTATTGGTTCTTTAGCTTTTCAGTTTTTTGTACTGCATAATTACTCTGTGTTTTCTTTTTACCGTTCATTAGGTTTCGGATATTTGGTTAACTTTTTAATCAGTACTTTTTATTTAAAGAATAGTTTTAAACGTAGTTCATTCTCATGGAAAGAATCGTTTGCTTCAATGGTTCGTTACGGATTGGTATTGCAAGCAGGTAATATATTTCAGCTTTTAAACTATCGCTTTTGTTATTATGTATTAGATAGCGCTAACGATTTGCAAAGCAGGCAGCATGTTGGGGTTTTCTCAACTGCATCATCTATAAGTGAAGCCGTGTGGGTTATTATGAACGGTATTGCCATGGTGCAATACGCGACGCTCTCTAACCGCGATAATCCTCAACTGGCAATTAATATAACCATTAAGTTAGCTAAGATAAGTTTTGCTTTATCTGTTTTTGCTTTACTTGTTTTAAATTGCTTACCAACAGAAGTATTTACCTTTCAATTCGGAAAAGATTTTACCGATATAAAAACATATTGCCTACTACTTGCCCCGGGTATAGCTCTATGCGGGTTAAGTGGAATATACGCCCATTACTTTGCTGCTACCGGAAACATGAAGATAAGTACAATAAGTGCTTTGGTGGGTTTAGTTATAACACTAAGTTGTTCTTTTATTTTAATACCTATGTTTGGCACAAAAGGAGCTGCTTATACCAACTGTGCGGCGTATCTTGCATCATCCT
Source organism: Candidatus Saccharimonadota bacterium (assembly GCA_903970545.1). Taxonomy (GTDB): domain Bacteria; phylum Bacteroidota; class Bacteroidia; order B-17B0; family Aurantibacillaceae; genus PALSA-968. The sequence continues at coordinate 15,483 of CAJCJB010000150.1, forward strand.
TATTTCTGATATTTATGTTTAAAAAACAGAGTCAAACTTCTTTTTACAACCTGTTTTTCAAGTGGGATAAATTATTTCCTTTAGCAAGTAAACAATAAAAGATATGTGCGGCATAGGCGGAATAATTAACTTGGAGAATAAAAGCATTGATATTATTGATGGAGCCAATATTATCAGTAAAACATTATGCCACAGAGGACCTGATGATGAAGGCTTTTTATTCTTTAATGATGATAAAACCGTTTGTGGGTATGGAGAAGATACACAAAAGCAATCTATAAATACTCATTTATCTTTCGGTGCATCAACCCACATATCTCAAATAGAACAGAATTATACGGGAGTATTTGTTCATAGAAGGTTATCTATTATAGACCTTAGCGAAACTGGTCACCAACCTATGTGTACAGCTAATGGTAAGGTATGGATTACCTATAATGGAGAAATTTATAATTACATAGAATTACGTCAGGAATTAGAAACAGCAGGCTACCAATTTAAAACACAAAGTGATACCGAAATACTGTTATATGCATACCTGCAATGGGGAAATGAATGTTTGCAGAGACTAAACGGCATGTTTGCTTTTGCCTTGTATGATATAGAAAAGAAAAGACTTTTTTGTGCAAGAGATAGAAGCGGTGTAAAACCATTTTACTATTATTTTAAAGAGGGTATTTTTTGCTTTGCTTCAGAAATTAAAGCATTAAGGGCACTTTCTTTTGTTGAAACATCCTTAAACGAGCGTGCCTTACAACATTATCTACTGCATGATATTATTGAATACGAACCTGAAGGGTTCTTAAAAGACATTTTCGAGTTATTTCCCTCTCATTACATAGAACTTGATTTACGAACCAAACACGTAGATATAAAAAAATACTTTAACATAACGATAGAAAATAGTTTCACTCTTTATAATGACAATGATTTTGCTGTCAGTAAAGAAGAAACCAACCAACTGGTTACCAATGCAATTATAAAACGCCTGCGTGCCGATGTACCTATTGGTTGTTGCCTTAGTGGCGGTATTGATAGTTCCATTATATCAGGAGTAATAGCTAATCACAACAAAAACTTCAATGCTTTTACTGCCATCTTCCCCGAAGAAACAATTGATGAAAGTAAATACGCAAAAGATGTAGTAGATTTTACCCATGCCAACTGGCATACCATTACACCAATTGCTGATGAATTACAAAATGATTTTAAAGAATTAATATATACGCTTGATATCCCTATCTGGAGTACCAGTACCTATGCCCAGTTTAGGGTGATGCAATTGGCAAAACAAAACAATATAAAAGTTGTTTTAGATGGGCAAGGCAGTGATGAGTTGTTTGCAGGTTATCCTCATTATTATACCACTTATATAAATGAATTACTACGCAATAAGCAGTTTAAGCAGGTTGCTACTGAAATAAAAGGTTTCGGGAACAACTTTTGGCTTTCTTATACCAAAGAGAACGCAAAAAGACAACTCCACTATAATGCCAATAAAAAACAGTTAAATGCTGATTTTGTAAAGCAGTATAATCCCCCCGAAGGTTTACAGAATAGTTTTTCTACTTTAAATGAACACTTGCATTACGATTTTTTTGGTGGAAGATTAAAGACTTATCTGCGTTGTGAGGACAGATGTAGCATGCATCATTCGGTAGAATCTCGCACACCTTTTGCTGATGATACAGGCTTAATCATAAAAGCATTAAACACACCTGCTTCATACAAAATAAAGAATGGTACAAGCAAGTATATTTTGCGTGAAAGCATGAAAAATAACCTACCAAATTCTGTTTACGAGCGTAAGGATAAGATGGGTTTTGTGACCCCTCACAACAAATGGTTAGCTCATTTATTGCAAAATAACTCCGATTTACTCCATTCAAGCAGATTAAAGCCATTTTTTTCTGACCGTTTTTTTGTTAAAATCGACCGCTTATCGAAAAAAACCTACCGTTTAAAAAGTTCTTCCGATTTCAAGGAAGAAACGCTTGCCTTCAAAGCACTTGTGTTTACTGAATGGGCAGACTTAATGAAAATTTAACATACTGATAATCATTTTATTAAAACTTAACAAAAGGTAGGTTGTTTTTTGACAAAGTATTCATACATTTGCCTCAACAAGAATTTAAATGTTTAACCAAAAAAAAAAATCATGAAAAAAACACTATTAATAGGGTCTGCTTTGGTGATAGGTTTTGCGGGATATTCGCAAAGCAACGCTAAGAAAGTGGTAAACCCAAAATATTTGCAAAAAACAAATATTCATAAAAAAGTAGTAGCAGAAGGAACTTCTACTCATAATGGCATTAATTGGCAACGTACGGTGCTTCCTAGTAAAACCTCGTCTGCTTGTGCTGCTCAATTGCGCCTTAGCAGTTCTTGGAATCCTAACGGTGTTGGTGCCAGTGCTGATTGTGGTCAGGAAAATGCTTTAGCCTATAACAAAGACTTAAACGCTTTATCTTGGAATATGCGTGCGTCTTGCGACTGGACTACTGTTTTCCCAACCAGTGGTGGATATGAAGCTACTCTTATAAAAAACTGTACTTCCAGTTCTTTTGGCGGTATAGCTCCTAATACAATAGATTCTATTGCCATTACTACTGATATTTCTGCTTCTTCTAATTTGGTTGGAGGTCGTTTTCCAGGTGGATCTTGGTTAAATCCTATAAATGATGGTACACCTAATACCATTTTGAAAAATGCTTATATTTGCATGACAGGGCCTTATAATGCAAATGCAACCGGAGATTGGTTAGGAGCCATTTATTGTGCAAAACCATTATCGAGTACAACTGCTATTAACCATACTAAACCAACCCCTGATTCTCTTTACTGCGTTTCCGGAAGTGCAACTGGTCCTTTTGGTCCTACTCCAATAGGAGGAAGTGCTGATTGGTTTGGTGCACCTAATTGCGATGGGCAACAAATTGCCGGTACTAATGCATCTTGGTCAACCGGAAATTTGCTAGATTTATCAATTACTAATGCTGATGGAAACCAACTTAAAGGAGGATATATTGCAAAAGCAACTATAGCCAGCCCTGGTGTTGTTAATTGGACTATTGATTCTACATCCATAAGACCTAAATTTTATAAATCAAATATAGGTTATATAAATGCTACCGCTCCTCGTTTAGCATTTGGTCCTGATGGATTGCATGGATATGCTGTGTATATCGGGAAATTAGATACTACATTTGGTAACTCATCTGACTCGGCTATGACTCCTATTGTTTTTACAACAGCAGATGGAGGTGCCACTTGGAAACAGGTATTAGCCGGTTATGATTGGAAATGTAATCACCCTGAAGTAATGAAAAATGTAGGGAAACTTACAGGTCAAGGGCAAGATTATTATAGCTTTAGCACAGGTTATAGCGGTGTTGATGTAACTGTTGATAAAAACAATATATTACACTATGTTTCTACCGTTTGCGAACCTTACCATGGCACGGGTTATTCTTTCGCAACAGATTCAATGGCAGTTTTCACTTATAATTATGATTATGATTATGTAAATTATCATCCTATTGTTTGGGATTTTATGACTGATGGTTTTTCTGGTTGGAAAACTATGTTAGTTGACTCTTTACTTAGCTCTCAGTGTAATGGTACTTCTACAGATACAACTTCAGCATTCTCTGCATGGACAAGCGTTAGTCCTGATTTTTTAACTGTTGGTGCTCACTTAACTGTTAGCCGTACAACAGACGGAAGTAAGGTTTTCTACGGTTGGGCAGATTCACCTCAAGGTATTAATACTTGGATTAACAATACAAACCCTGATATTATGGTTCAAGGGTATGATGTAAATACTAACATGACTACTGTTACTACCAATATTACTAATTTAGGTTATTGCTTCTTCCCTTATTTAGCTGATATGTCTTATTACGACAGTACTCAATCTGCATGGGTTGTACCTGCCGTTTATACGATTGGACGTTCCAGTTCTACTAAAGCTCCAGGGTTTACGCTTTATAATGGAGATGGTAGCACCCCGGCTGACGGTGTAGTTTATGATTACACTAACTGCGGTACTTTTGCTCAAAGTGATTTTGCTTTTGGAGCAACTGTTAATGCTCAACAAGGCCCTTGTTATACAGGTGTAGCTACTGGCATTCAGTTGCATGATAATGCATTTGCATCTTCTATAAGCAACTACCCTAACCCTTTCAACAATACTACTACCATTGCTGTAACTTTAACAGAAAACAAACCCGTTAGCATTAAAGTTTACAACACAATTGGTGATGTAGTATTTACTAAAACTATTGATGGTAACGTTGGTCAAAACAACGTAACTTTTGATGGTGGTCAGGTAAGTTCTGGTGTTTACTACTATACAGTAACTGCCGGTAACGAACAAGCTACTAAGAAAATGGTTATCCAAAAATAAGATTAGGTTTCTAACCTTTATTTCAAAAGAGCGGCTTCGGTCGCTCTTTTGTTTTTATAGATAATTGGCATTTATTTATAGTCAAATTGACATTCAATTTCTACTAATTACCTTCTAATGACAGTCTTTTCTGAAAAATTGTCTATTAACGTATATTAAATAGTATTGGCATGAAATTAGACTACCTTCGCTCATTATTAAAAAACTAATTAACCCATAAAAATAAAACACATGTCGAAAGTAAGTGTAAAACCATTGGCAGACAGAGTGCTTGTAGAAGCAGCTCCGGCCGAGCAGAAAACAGCAGGCGGTATCATCATTCCTGATACTGCAAAAGAAAAACCAATGCGCGGTAAAGTTATCGCAGTTGGTGCAGGTAAAAAAGATGAGCCTACAACCGTAAAACCGGGAGATACTGTTTTATATGGCAAATATGCCGGAACAGAAATCCAAATTGAAGGTAAAGAATACCTTATTATGAAAGAAAGCGACATTTACGCTATTATTTAATTCAAAACAATCATTAACAATTAAAAAAACGAAACAAAAATGGCAAAAGACATTAGTTTTAATTTAGAAGCCCGCGATGCTTTAAAACGCGGTGTAGATGCTTTAGCTAACGCAGTTAAAGTAACTCTTGGTCCTAAAGGACGTAACGTTATTATCGACAAAAAATTTGGTTCTCCGCAAATTACCAAAGACGGTGTAACAGTTGCAAA
>CAJCJB010000151.1 GCA_903970545.1 Candidatus Saccharimonadota bacterium
TGTATTATTTTAGAAAGAAAAATAGCCTGTTGTGTTTTTACCAATAGGTTGTTATAAAACGTTCCGAATAAAAAATTAGAAGAGCTTTGTGAATTACGACTGCTGATAATAATGTGACTAGCGCCATATGCCTTAGCTGTACGAACAATACCATCCACAATATTCAAATCTACTTTCTTCAGGATTTCAACTTTAGTATCCGATGAAATTATTTGTTCGGTTATAGCATCAATGGCTTTTTTAATGGAGTTAATTTTGTCATTCGCATCGTCAGCATCTTCTACTACGGTTAACGGGTAAATAGGTTCTGTTGATTTTTCATCTTTAATAAGTAAAGCAAACTCCATCAGGCGTTGCAGGTTCTCGGGGTTTGCAATCGGAATTAAAATGCGTTCTACTTTCTTTTTAAGCTTCACATCAGAGTCCTTGTCGGTAATAGCAATTTGCCTGGCTGCACGCTCGGTTACAAAAGAGCTTACTAGGCAGGTAATTAAAATTAAAATAATAGTTCCGTTAACCGCGTGCTGGTGCAACAAGCCAATATCATATCCAACCTTTATCACAGCCAGTGTTGCCGCAGCATGAGAAGCACTTAAACCATAAATAATTCTCCGTTCATATTTAGTATACTTATATATAAAACCTGTTATCTGTGCTGCCAGAAATTTAGTAAGAAGCGCTACACCGCTTAATACACCTGCAAATACAAGTTCATTCGTTCCCTGAAAAAACAAGTGTAAATCAACCAGCATACCCGCACTCAATAAAAAGAAAGGGATGAATAAAGTGTTTCCTATAAAGATTAAGCGGTTCATTAAAACAGAATTGTGTGGGATGATTCGGTTAAATGCCAAGCCAGCTAAGAATGCGCCCACAATAGCTTTTACACCTGCCAAATCAGCTAAGAAAGCTGCTAAGAACATCATAGATAAAACAAACAAATATTGCGAACTGCCTTGCCCTTCCAAGTAGCGGAAAAACCACTTACTTAATTTTGGTAATAAATAAAGTGTGCTGATAACCAATACAGCTATCATTAAAATAAGTTTTACCCAATACTCATTTGAAAAATTACCTTGAGAAAGATTTGTAATAACACCCAATAAAATAAGAACCGCAGAGTCTGTAATGATAGTGCCACCAAAGGTTATTTGCACAGCACGGTTTTTTATAATACCCATGTTGCTTACTATAGGGTAGGATAAAAGCGTATGTGTAGAAAACATACTTGCCAGTAAAAGTGCTGCCCAAAAAGAATACTGCAAAATATACATACATACAAAAAAACCGATAATGATAGGAATGAAAAAAGTAAGACCGCCAAACACAATACTCTTGCTTTGGTTTTGCTTAAACTCCTGCATATCCATTTCAAGCCCGGCTAAAAACATAATGTATAGCAAACCTGTATTGCTAAACAAATCAAAGCTGGTAGATTTATCTATCAGGTGCAGCGTGTTCGGACCAATAATTACACCTGCCAATATTAAACCAATAATGCCCGGTATGCGAAAGCGACGGAAGATTAAAGGGGCAAACAAAATAATTAAGAGTACTAAAGAAAGTATTAAAACAGGGTTGGTAAACGGAATGTAATTGCCGAAAAACTCTTTAAACTCATCTATAAATTTGTTGAAAGAATCCATGCGGGCTAATTAAAGACAAAGGTAGTGAAAGCTCTCTAATTCTATAATGGAAAAGGGCAGTTACCCCTTTAACTCTCCTTGCTGGTACTGCTCGGTTTTTTTAAGTTCGCCCTGCTCGTTATAGGTTTTCCATTCGCCTTCTTTCAGGTAATCGTTTTTATCTTTATAAAACTTAAGCGTGCCTTCTTCTTTTAGCTTGCTGTTTTCGTAAAACTCCTTGTGTAGGTATGTTTTTTTCTTTTTATCAATCAGCTCAAAAATTACTTCGGCATACCCGTTCTCAAAAAAAGAATTTCTTTTTATGAGGTAATCATTATCGCCATAGCTTTCCTCAATCATATCCACATTCCCGTTGTGGTAATAATCAATTTCTTTTTGTACTGTCTTATTGTAATAATGTACCTGAGATTTTAATTTCCCGTCTGGATAATACACAATAACCTCACTATGCTTAAAATCTATTACCCTAAAGGCGCGCTCTATCTGGTCGTTTTCGTAATAGTTTTTAAAGGCACGTAATTCGCCATCTACATAAAAGCCCCTGTGCAGTAACTTACCGCTTACATAAAAATCTTCCATCCAACCTTGTGCACTATATCCCTTCTTATCATAACGAACAGAATCTCCACCCAAAGAAGGAGCCATTTTATCAAAGAGGGTAATTCCATAAGCAGAATCAACCACTTCGGATGATTTATACCTTCTTAATTGCGGAACCTGGTCGGAATATGTTTGGGCAAACAGAGATGTTCCAAATAAAAATAAAGTAAAAGCAACAAGTAGCCTTAGAATCATTTTATAAAAGTAATTATTTTAATGAATTCCGGCTTCGGCTAAATAACGTTCGGCATCTAATGCACCCATGCAACCACTACCTGCAGCTGTTACCGCCTGACGATACACTTTATCCTGTGCATCGCCCACGGCAAACACACCTTTAATTTTTGTTTTGCTGGTGCCGGGTATGGTTTTTATATAACCGCTTTCATCCATCTCTAACCAGTCTTTAAATATGGCGGTGTTGGGTTGGTGACCAATAGCTACAAAAAATCCGGTTACATCCAGTTTGCGTTCCTGCTTGGTTTTGTTGTTGTAAATTAAAGCCCCATCAACGGATTTTTCACCTAAAATTTCTTTCGTTTCGCTGTCAAACAACACTTCTATGTTTGGCGTATTAAGCACACGTTGTCGCATGGCTTTAGAGGCGCGCATTTCTCCTCTGCGCACAATCATATATACTTTTTTGCAAAGCTTGGCTAAGTAGGTAGCCTCTTCGGCCGCGGTATCTCCGGCACCCACAATGGCTACATCCTGTCCTTTAAAAAAGAACCCGTCGCACACCGCACAAGCCGATACACCAAACCCATTCAGTCTTTCTTCGCTATGTAACCCCAGCCATTTGGCCGATGCACCTGTGGCAATAATTACGGTATTAGCGTGTACTTCGGTGGTTTCGTCAATCCAAACTTTGTGTATAGTACCACTAAAATCAACCTTACTGGCATAACCAAAACGTATATCGGTTCCAAAACGTTCTGCCTGCGCTTTAAAATCTTCCATCATTTCAGGTCCCTGAATTCCTTTAGGATAGCCCGGGTAATTCTCTACTTCGGTAGTAATGGTAAGTTGTCCGCCCGGTTGCATGCCGGTATACATAACCGGTTTTAGTGCTGCACGCGCTGCATAAATAGCTGCGGTATAACCCGCAGGACCTGAACCTATAATTAAACAATCTACTTTTTCTATTGCGTTGCTCATATACTAATCTTCTCTTTAAATTTTGGGAGTACAAATTTACTTAAAAAGGCTTGCAAATAAAAAAGCCGCTCTTTTGGGAGCGGCTTCTTGTTAAGTATTATATTCTAAATGCTAGCGCACTATAACCAACCTTTTATTTATCACCCCCTCATTACTTTGCAGGCTTATGTTATATACCCCCTCATTTAAACTACCTGCATCAATAGTTGTTTTGCCATTTATAGTTTGGCTTAATACAGCTTTACCATTCACATCGTACACGGTACAATGTACATTGTACAATGTATTTTGTGGCTCTATAACAAAACTACCATTATTGGGGTTGGGATAAATGTTTAGCTCATTACTTCTTACCAACTTATTAATGCCTGTTGTATAATTATTTGTACTATCTACATTTATATAGACCATTGTATTATATGGGCTATTATTAGCTAAGCGATAAAGAGAATCAGCGATACAATATTTTGATGAATCACCACAAGAAGAATAAGTTGCAACGCAAATATTATAAAAGCCAGGATTAGGATAAATATGACTTGGATAAAGCCCTGTGGTAGAAGTACCATCTCCCCAATACCAACGAGTATTTATTGTGTTTGCAGAATACGCAGGATGAGCATCCCAGTAATGTGGAGTAATATCTGCTGTTAAAGAAAATGTACCCGCGGGAGTGCAATCTGTAGAATTAGGGCATCCATATGTATTTCCTGATCCACATAAAGGATATGATAAAGTTGTACTATCCATTTTCAGAGTATAATTAGGTAAACAAGTAAAAGGATTATGGGAAATATTAAGACTAAGAGAACTTGAAAAAGCTGCAAAACAATTTATGTGATTATAACTACAAATTAATGTAGTAAGCCCACTAGGTAATATCGGCAAAGCAGTAATATGATTATTGTTGCAAGTTAATTGTTGTAGAGTTGTAGGTAGGGTTGGTAAACTTGTTAAATGATTGGAATCGCAAGATAATATCTGTAATGAAGTTGGTAACGTTGGCAAGCTACTAATAGAATTAAAGCCGCACTCTAAATCAGTAATAGAATTTGGCAAAGTAGGAAGACTGCTTATTTGATTACCATAACAGTATAAATGAGTAAGCGCGCTTGGAAGTACCGGAAGACTGGTTATAGTATTATTATAGGGATAACCCGAACTGTTATAGCAATATAATATCTGTAGTGAAGGGGGTAAAGATGGTAAACTGCTAACTTGGCAATTTGATACCTGTAATTCGGTTAGAGAAGAAGGTAGAGTTGGAAGACTCGCAAGTGGGCATTCCCAAATTCTTAAACTGGTAAGCGAATTTGGTAATGCAGGTAGGCTACTTAAACCAATACTACCACCGCACCACAATTGTTGTATAGTATTTGGCAATCTGGGAAATGTTGGAAATGTGTTAGTAGTCGGATAACCCCAACAATAAAAAGTTTGTAAAGCATCAAAATATTGCAGCCCTGTTAAATCAGCAATCGTGTCGTCAGATCCCAAATTTATAGCGGTTAATGTAGTTACCGCAGGGCTGGTAGTATCCATTTGGTTTCCACTCATTGCCGCGGACACGTATATATGTAACCAATTAACAAAATGCGCATCAGGTATTGTTACGTATTGCGCCCCTGCATCCAAACAAAACGCTAAGGCTAAAAGGGTAGTTATTTTTTTCATGTTATTTGTTTTTAAAGGTTAAATATAATTATTTTTTATTGCGCGTTGTCATTTCGACCAGAGGGAGAAATCTGCAATTAGATTTCTCAGTCGTACCTCCTTCGAAATGACAATAATTTAAGCCAAATTAATAGTATATAAAATACTCCACGGGCCTGATTTTTCTTGGTGGTGCAAATCAAACCAATGGAAGTAGATGTATAGTATTTTACCTGCGTTTTCTATCTCAAAGTCTTTGGTAAATAGGGCATGGGTGGTTACATCTTGTGATGTACACTCACTTGGGCCTGCCGGTGGTGCAGGTTGCGCAGTGCCCACGGCAACACGGTTGGCAATACTGTAACTCATTTGTCCTATCATACCATCAGGGGTGCCGCCTTTGGTGGCATCGGCAGTGTGGTAAAATTAGAACTTATTTTGATAGGGCAAAATTTTATTTTCAGTTAATGTGTTGTTTTGCGTTATGGGATTAGCTCAGCTTCTTTTATTGTTTTTATTTGTATCGCTGAATGCCGAAAAGGCATTTGGCAACGAAAATCCTATTCCCCCTTCAAAGGGGGTGTCCGCAGGACGGGGGATGTTTACTACTCTTTACATCCCCCTTAATCCCCCTTCAAAGGGGGAATAGCTTGCAGTGCAAAGCCCGACGGCGTAACCGCCGGAACGCCCAAATCTAATTAATTAGTATTTTTGAGGAGAATACCGTCTTGGAAATACCTCCGCAAATAGATACCATTTTAAAGACCCTGCCCGAAAAACCTGGGGTGTACCAGTATTATGATGTGGAAGAAAACATCCTGTATGTGGGTAAGGCAAAGAACCTGAAAAAGCGGGTATCTTCTTATTTTCATAAAGAGCACGATAATAGCCGCCTGCGTTTGCTGGTAAAGAAAATACACCACATAAAAACCATTGTGGTTAATACCGAGTACGATGCTTTGTTGTTGGAGAATAACCTCATCAAACAATACCAGCCGCGGTATAACATTGCCTTAAAGGATGATAAGACCTATCCCTGGCTGTGTTTAAAGAAAGAACCTTACCCCCGTCTGTTTTCTACGCGAACTAAAATTAATGATGGGTCGGAGTATTTTGGTCCGTATGGCTCGGTGTATGCCATGAAAGCTATACTGGCTTTTTTGCGCGAAACCTTTCCATTGCGCACTTGTAGTTTAGAGTTGACAGAAAAGAACATTGCTCAAAAGAAATTCCGTGCCTGTTTAGATTATCACATTGGCACCTGCAAAGGACCTTGCATTGGCGAGCAAACTGAAGAGGATTATGATAACAACATCAAACAAATAAAAAGTATTATAAGAGGAAACATCTCTTCGGTTATACGCGACTTTAAACAACAAATGAACACCCATGCCGAGAAATTTGAGTTTGAAAAAGCGCATGAGTTAAAGTTAAAGATAGAAGCCTTTGAAAAATTTCAGGCAAAAAGCATGGTGGTAAGCAATACCATTGATAATATAGATGTGGCAGCATTTGTAAAAGAAAACGATGTGTATTATGTAAATTATTTTCATGTAGTAAACGGCGCCATCATCGCTTCTAAAATGCTGGAAATAAAAAAGAAGCTGGATGAAACCGATGACGAGATTTTACTCTATGCCATTTATGAGATACGCACCGCTTTGCAAAGCACCGCCAAAGAAATTGTAGTACCCTTCTATCCTGAAAGTGAGTTGCCCGATGCTAAGTTTTTTGTGCCCAAAGCAGCCGATAAAAAAATAATGTTGGATTTATGTCAGCGTAATGCCGAGCAATACCGAAGCGATAAAAACAAACAGCTTGCCCTTACAAACCCCGAAGAACACACCGAGCGCATTATGCAGCAAATGAAAAAAGATTTGCGCATGAAAGAGGAACCCCGCCGCATTGAGTGCTTTGATAACTCGAATATACAGGGGCATTTTGCCGTAAGTGCCATGACGGTTTTTATTGATGCCAAACCCGCTAAAAAAGAATACCGTCACTTTAACGTAAAAACAGTTGAAGGTCCCGATGACTTTGCCACTATGGAAGAGGTTATTT
>CAJCJB010000152.1 GCA_903970545.1 Candidatus Saccharimonadota bacterium
TCTTTTCCGTTTATACATAGCAAGCCACTATTACGGACTGCAATCCAATATTTTTTATCTTTTGTTTGATAAGTACAGTTTACATAATCTCCAGGAAGCCCGTCTTTCTCGCTATAATTTACAATAGCCTCAGAACTTAATTTACTAACACCAAAGCCATCTGAACCAAACCATAAATTACCCTCGCTATCTATATAAGAAGATAGGATTAGGTTGCTCAACAATCCGTTTTCTACCAAAAACTTTTGATGCGTGTGCCCGTTATACTTTACTATGCCTTCGTTGGTAGCTAACCAAAAGGTATTGTTTTTATCTTTGCTGATACTAGTAACAGCCATATACTCAAGCGATATACCGGCTATATTTATTTTACTTATTTTTTTAGTTATATCAACACTATATAAACCTGCAACCGTACCTATGAAAACATTTCCTTTGCTGTCTTCGTTAAATGAGCGGATAAAATTTTCTACTAAACCATTTTTATTGTTGAACCACATATAAGTATTTATTGCCGGAGAATAACAGCATGCACCATTTTGAATAGTTCCGAACCAATAGTTGCCGATATTATCCTGATAGATAGTAAATACAGATGAGGTTTCTAAAAGCTTATTGCCTAGTAGTCTGGTTGGTTGCCCTTTTTCATTTAAATAACAAACACCCTGCTGGGTGCCTATCCAAATTTTTTCTGATTTATCAATCAAGACTTTAAATACGGCATTAATAGGTAAGCCATTGCTGGTATCGAAATGAACATCTTTAAACTTGCTTTTTATTTGCAAACCATCATAGGTTGCAAAATATAAGTTCTGGTTTTTGTCTTCGGCAATAGAGTAGATGGTATTACTGATAGATCCATTACCTGGAGTAAAGTTTTTAAAGGTCTTGCCATCGTATATAGAAACCCCACCTAAGTTGGTGCCAAACCACATGTAGCCCTTGCTGTCCTGAAAAATGCAATTAACCTGAGATTGCGCTAATCCATCTTCTACATTGTAATTTCTAAAATCGTACGTTTGGGCGTTGGTTGCCAAGGCAACAAAAAATAAACTAATATGTAGCCAAAGCTTACGCATGTATTTTATCAGCCGTTTTAGCGTATGAATGTTTTTTAATGCAATCCACAAAAAACTTTACTTTTTCTTTTTCGGTATCGGGATATAAACCATGACCTAAATTGGCAATGTATCTGTGCTTGCCAAAAGCGTTAAGCATTTGTTTGGTTTGTTTTTCTATTTCAGCATAATCAGCATAAAGCAAACAAGGGTCGGCATTGCCTTGCAGTGTTTTATTCGCCCCAAGTATTTTTCTTGCTTCATTGGGATTTACACTCCAATCTAAACCAACCACACTGCAAGAATTGTTTTTAATTTCAGCTAATGCAAAGTGCGCATCTTTGGCAAAAATAGTAACGGGTACTTTTTTGCTTAGCGCATCGCTAATCATAGCCATGTATTTTAAAGAAAACTCGGTATGCATTTCGGGAGATAAAACTCCTGCCCACGAATCGAATATCTGAATGAGATTGGCACCTGCTTCAACCTGAGCCAATAAATAATTAATACTGCTTTGCGTTATTTTTTCTAATACCTGATGTGCCAGTTTTGGATTGGTATATAAAAGCTTTTTGGCTTTGCTGAATGTTTTGCTTCCGCTACCTTCTACCATGTAAGCAAATAAAGTCCAGGGGGCACCACAAAAACCAATTAGCGGAACACGATTATTTAATTGTTTTTTTGCCAAACGGATGGCATCATATACATACTGCAAATTGCTTCCATCAGTAACCACCAACTTATCCGTATCCTGTTGGGTAGCAATAGTTCTCTCAAACCAAGGACCTTTGGCTTCTATCATTTGGTAGGACAAACCCATGGCTTCGGGTATAACCAATATATCCGAGAAAATAATAGCCGCATCAACACCTAAAATATCTACGGGTTGTACGGTAACCTCGGCAGCTAACTCGGCATTTTTTACAAATTCTATAAAGTTTTTGGCTTTGGCTCTAACGGCACGATATTCGGGTAATATTCTGCCCGCCTGCCTCATAAGCCACACCGGAACCCGTTCTACCTCTTCTCCTCTAGCAGCACGAAGTAATAAATCGTTTTGTAACATTTAGCTTAGTGTAGTTTATTTTTCTTAAGGTTTCACTGAATGCTGAAAAAAGCATTTCGTTCAAAAATAAGCTAAAGAAAGATACGATTTGCAGGTAAAATCAAAAATTAGTACCTTGCGGCTTCAAATTTTAAGAAATTATGTTTTCTAAGACAAATAATGGTAAAATGACTGATAATACATCGGTTAACTTAATTGCATCGGGTACGGTTATTACCGGAGATATTAAAACCGAAGGTGATTTTAGGATAGATGGTACTTTGCATGGTACTTTGGTTGTTAAGGGTAAATTAGTAGTTGGGTCTAACGGACATATACAAGGTGAAATTGAGTGCCAGAATGCAGATGTATCGGGTGAGGTGAAGGGCAAAATAAATGTAACCGAATTGTTGGCTTTACGTGCCACAGCACGCGTTAACGGAGATATTATAACAGGCAAGATTTCTATAGAACCCGAAGCGCAGTTTACAGGCAATTGCAGTATGGGAGGGGTAGTTAAAAACATACAACATACGGCAGATGAGCACGCCTCAAGAAAAAAAGCCGTTGCGGCCAACTAAGCCTAAAAGCGACAAACCACAAAAAAGCTCTTTAGAATATACAGGCATGGCTATGCAAATGCTGGTGCCTATACTAATTGGTTTTGTGGGTGGCATGAAACTGGATAACTACCTGCAAAACAAAATACCGGTACTTACCCTAGTACTTGGTTTGGGTGGGGTTGCTACCGGAATATATTTAGCCATTAAGGATTTTTTGAAGAAGTAGGCTTTTACGCTACATCGCCCGCTTGAAATTCAGGGTGCTGTTAGCAGCGGTTTTATTCTAATTTCGAGCTTTTAAAGCAAACGTACAGCTTTTAGAAAAAAAACAAAGTTTTTAGAGCAAATGCTGAGCCTGAGCTTTAAAAGGGAAAGCTGGGTTTTTATAGAAAATGCTTAGTTTTTTAAGCAAACTTGCGGTTTTTACTTTTTAGTCTTTTCAGGAACTACAGGCGTAAGGAACTTTTTAACCTGTTTTAAAAACTCTTCGCGCTGGTCTATAAATACATTATGCGATGAGTTTTCTACTAAAACAAAGTTGACATCGCCCACCGCTTTCTTTATCATGTCAAAATGTGTTTGGTTAAACAAACCATCTTCTTTTCCATAAATAGCATAAACAGGGATATTTTTCTCCTGTACTTTTTTCAAATCATAACGCATATCAAGGGTGGTATATTGCTCGTTCATATAAAAACCATACACAGGGTCAGATGTCATGTTTTTTAAAAAGGATGCTTTCTTGCTTTTATTCATCTCTTCATAAATGGCATCCCGTTCAGAGGTTGGTTGACTGGGTTTATACAAGCCTGTATTTATGGCATACATAAAACAACTGCTACTGTATTCAAGTTTGGTGGTATCCATCCTTTTTACAAACGCAAGTTGTTTAAGTGCAGTGGTATCTTTTTTCTGCTTTAATTTTTCCTCGCAATGTTGTAGGATGCTTTTAAACCCTAACTGGTAATTAAGCGGAGAACTTAAAAGAATAATCCCTTTTACTTTTTCAGGAAAACTCTCGGCAAACTTGATGGCTTCGGTACCTCCCCAGCTATGCCCGATAAAAACAGCTTGTGTAACATTGTATTTTTTCAGGACGGTATTTATATCCTCATTGGCTTTATTAAACTTGTAATGATCGGGAATGGAATCTTTTTTAGAACGTCCGCAACCACGCTGGTCGAACGTAATTACATAATACCCTAAAGCAGCTAAGTTAGGCGCGGCAGCTAACTCAAACGAAACAGGATTATAACCCGGCCCACCGTGCATAAATACAATGGTAGGATTCTTTGGGTCGCCAACAGAATTGGAATAAATGGTTTGTGCTTTTCCTGAAAAGACAAACAATACAAGCAATATAATTACACTACGCATATTTATTTAGCTGAAAGAAAACGATACTGAATACCAATGCCTAAACTAATACCGACTGCTTTCCAGTCGGCTAATATGTATTTATTAAAGGTAAGGTTGTTACTGGTAAGAGAATAATTAATAATAGGAACAGCAAAATTAATATTAAATCCAAAGCGTTTAATATATATACGCGGGTTGATATGGAAATTGAAGTAAGAGCCACTGCCATATATTTGATTATTCCCTGCATCGTTTAAATGGTAATTAAGATTGGAGTAACCCAAATCCATTCCCAACGGCAAATCAAAGTGTGGAAGACGAACCACATGTGCATTGGCTACAGCAGCTAATTCTATACCTCTTATAGTTGGTGTGGAGTGGGTTGTGGTATCTTTTCCGGCAACGTATTTATCAAACTTTGCTTTAATGCCTAAGCCAACCCATTTGTTTAAACCATACTCTACACCAAAATTAAAATTGGTAGAAGCTGCCACTCCATTTGCAGTAGTATCTCTTGGCGGATTGATGTTTTTTGTTTGATAACTAAATTTAATTCCATACACATCTATTCCGGTATTTAAATCTACTATTAAAGCACCGGGATAAAATGATTGAGCAGGTGTCTGTGGATTAAAAGATTGTGAAAATGCTTGCAAAGAACTTATGCAAATAAATAGTAAGATAATTTTCCTCATATTGTTTGTTTTACCCGCTAAGATATAATATCCTTTTATGGTTTATTCATCAAACATGATAAACACTTTACGCTTTAGTCTTGTAATGTAGTTCTGGTATTGCCAGTCAGTATAATTAGGTGTGGCATTAATACATTTGGTAAATTGCTTCACACGGTATCTTATTTCTTCCTGCAACAAATTCAAAAGTTCATTGCCCTCTTCAAAGCAGGAAGCATTATCTTTTATCATTCCGTAATGCTCATCCAACGATTGATCTAAAACAACCTGCGGCTTCAATCCTTTCTTCAAACAATTTAAATATCTATCACGCACAATAAATTCTTCATGATGTGAGTTTATAAAACGCTCTCTCATTTCAGCAGGCATTTCATAATCGCGTTCGGTTTCATAATCCCACTCATCTTTATAGCCCTGCTCTAAATACATGTGAGGCGCAATAAATACATGGTTCCAGTCTATAGGCATTTGCCATAAACCAAACCTGCGGGCATTGTTACCCAAATCAATTATTTTAAATTGCTTTTTGCCCGGCAGTATACGACTACCGCGACCTATCATTTGATGATACAGCGTAAGCGATTTGGTAGCACGGTTAAGCATAATGGTTTCTATATCAGGCTCATCAAAACCATGAGTAAGAATACTAACCGAAGTAAGAATGGCATCTTTGGTATTATGAAACCAATCTAAAATTTCATAACGCTCTCTGTCGCTATATGTACTGTCGAGGTGTTTTACAGGGTATCCTTTCTTTTTAAATGCTTCGCAAACCAACCTGCTCGAAATAATACCACTGTTAAAGATTAGTGTTTTAGTACCCAGTGCAGCCTCTTCATAGGCTTCTACCAGTTTACTCTGCATAAAGATATTGCTGTATAATACCTCCAAAGAAGCTGTGGTAAACTCACCTGTATAACCTACTTTAAGTCCGCTAAGATTTACATCATACGTAAATGTAACCCCTTCGCACAAATGCCCGCTTTCAATTAGGTTGGGAATGGTTTCTCCTATAATCATGGCATCATAGGTATCCATGAGTGGAAGTTTTTTGTTACTGCTAAGCGGCGTTGCGGTAACGCCCAAAATATTTACTTCATTAAAATGTTTAAATACTTTGCGGAAAGAATTGTTGTGTGCCTCATCCACAATAATAAGCCCGATGTCTTTCAGGAACTCTAAATTATCCTCATCGTGCAGACGGTTATTAAGCGTTTCTATTAAAGCCGTATAAGCAAGGTATTGCTCGTTTCTTTCCAAAGTCTTTACGCTGCTGTTTATTACTTTATTGGGTATGTTTACCGATGTTAGCACATCTGATGTTTGTTGTGAAAGCTCTACGCGATGCGTAAGTATCAACACCTTTTTATTAAACTCCTGAATATACTTTTTAGCTATCTCAGAAAAGATGATTGTTTTACCACCACCCGTTGGCAACTGAAAAAGTAGGTTAGAGTGGGGAGGGAGTTCCTGTAGTTTCTTATAGATCTTATCAACGGCTATTTGCTGATAGGGATATAACTTACGCTCGGTAGTTTGTTCTATAATTTCTTCACTCATAATAAAAAATGCAACCTGTAAATATACGGCTATTTTTTAATGTGAAGAACTCTAAAGATATATTTGCGCTATAGCCACCTCTGCGGTGCGCAACCCGTGCAGGCTAAAAGCCTCGTTTATACTTTGTTTATAAATAAGTGCCACATCACCCTCCTGTAAAATTGTTTTTATGGTTGGTTGCTCTACTCTTACTTCGCCCCTGTAAACATAAATAGCTATCACATCGCTGGCAAGCACAAGCTCTTTGTTTGCTTTTTCAGGTAATGTAAATCCTTTAACATGCGCCTTAGCATTGCCTCTTGTCATTATATTAAAATCAGTGGCTTTGCCCATGCTGGTAGTTTCCCAATCTCCCTTAAAACTATCGGTATCAAATTTCTTTAGTTGTTTGGTGTGATGGCCTTTATGCGTAATAACCATCTCTCCGGTAAGTAACATTAAGTCTCTCGCCACACTTGGCAGAACCGTAAACGCAGATTGCTCCACATCAATAGTGGCGGTACTTATTCTGAAAATAAAATCGAGGTTCTTATACACCGCACCCTCGGGGTATATACACAGCTGCTTGGTAGTGCCGCCCTGCCAGGTGTTTGTTTGCAGTTGTGTTTTTTTAGTAACGTGTATTTGCATAAAACGATATTACTTCTTCTCACCTTTCCACTTAAAGGTTTTAATCAGGTGCATAATATCGGTGCGTATATAATCAATCACAATTTTTAAGGAATCTATGTTAGGCGGGCAATTAAAATACAAGGAGCCGCGCAGGAAATGTTTGGTGCTATCGGTAATATAAAACTGTATGGCCGATGCGCTGTTGCCCGAAATATCATACAACAGGCCATACACGCGGGCAGAATCGTTTATTAAAACTTCTTCATCTAACCCGCTTGCTTTTACCTGATGTTTAACGGCAAGCTCGCGCGAGTCTTCTATGTGTTTGGCTAAATCATTATTCAAATCAGTATAACTAACATACAATTGCGCTTTGTACATGGGGTAGAAAATGTTTAACCAACATGGTTGCGCGTTCTTGCTTCTATCGTTTTCTACAAAAGAATAAACGGGTGTTTGAAATGTAAACGGACAAAGACTATCGTAGGTTTTGTATTTCTTTTCGGGGAAGTTTAGTCGGTAAAACGCACGGGGCTTGGGTGCAACGGCATTATCATCATCATTGCCTATGCAGGATGTCAGGCAATAGGTAATAGGTAATAGGAAACAGGCAACGATTAGTTTCTTCATCAGTTAAGAGGGTAAATCATCTTTTGGCTGAGGTTCGTTTGCCTGTGCTGCACCATCACTCTTTCTAATCAACTGAAATGTTTCGGCAACTATTTCGGTTGTGCTACGTTGCTGTCCTTCTTTATCCTGCCACTTGCGGGTTTGCAACTTACCTTCTAAATAAATGGTATAGCCTTTTTTAAGTATGCGCTCGGCACTTTCGGCAATGGCTCTCCACATCACAATGTTGTGCCATTCGGTTTGCTCAATACGGTTACCTTCTTTATCTTTATAATATTCGGTAGTGGCTAAACTAAAACTAACACGCACCACGCCACCGTCTAAACGGCGCACTTCGGGGTCTTTGCCCAAGTTGCCCACTAAAATAACTTTATTTACACCTGCCATGCTTTAATTCAAAATTCAAAATTAAGAATTTAGAAGGCAAAGCCTAACTTTTAAATTTTAACTTCTTACTTTTGACTTAGTAATGAACTACCGATACACCAACTTTAAACAAGCCAAAATAGCTTATACCGTTAGCGGAAAAGGCAGGGCGGTTGTATTGTTGCATGGATTTTTAGGTTCTGCTGATAGTTGGGATGGTTTGCGTACCGCATTAGCCAAACACTTTAAAGTAATTTGTATTGATTTACCCGGACACGGACAAAGCGATTGCTACGGTTATGTGCATAACATGGAATTAATGGCGCAGGCTGTTAAGGCGGTAACAGATAGTTTGCATCTTAAAAAGTATGTGCTTATTGGGCACAGCATGGGTGGATATGCAAGTCTGGCTTTTGCGGAGTTATTTCCTGATTATATAAGGGGTTTGTGTTTGTTTCATTCCACATCTTATGCCGATAGCGAGCAGAAAAAGAAAGGCCGCGATAAAGCCATACGAGCCGTAAAGAACAGTTACCCTATTTATGTAAGAGCAACTATCCGCAATCTTTTTAATACAAAGAATTTAAAGCACCTTAAAAAAGAAATATCATCTACGCAACAAATTGCTCGTAAAACAAGCAAACGAGGGGTTGTTGCAGCATTGGAAGGAATGAAAAACAGACAAAGCCGTGATGTGGTTTTGCACTTTGCCAATTATCCTATACTGTTTATTGTTGGTAAGTATGATAACCTATTACCCATGCAAACTTTGTTAGACCAAGCGGAGTTATGCAAAAAGAAACATGTTCTATTGCTCGAAAACTCAGGACACATGGGCTTTTTAGAAGAACCCACTCTTTGTCTCAAACACATTAAACGTTTTATACGAGAATCTTTTAAATCCCAAAGTACATAATGCTAAAAGCTCTTGACGGGCATAAAAAAAACAAAGCACCTCAAAATGAGATTCTTTTATTTTTGGTAGATATATCACTTAAAAGATTAGATATATTATCTCTAAAAAGATAAATCAAAGAAAAACAATTTTTTTCTCCTTCATATTAGTTCTTTTAGTATAAAAAATAACCTCTGTTTTCAATTATTAATAGTATGAAATATCCTGTTTTGATTAGGAATTATAATTTTAAATGAAGTTCCAACCAAAGGAGTTGATTCAACGGTTATAATTCCATTCATTTTTTCTACAGCTTCTTTTACTATGTACAAGCCTATACCAGAACCTTCTTTATGGCCTGAGTTTCCAGCTCTAAAAAACATATTAAAAA
This sequence comes from Candidatus Saccharimonadota bacterium, assembly GCA_903970545.1. GTDB lineage: Bacteria > Bacteroidota > Bacteroidia > B-17B0 > Aurantibacillaceae > PALSA-968. The sequence continues at coordinate 9,175 of CAJCJB010000152.1, forward strand.
TATTTTTAATATGTTCTTGGGCAACCCCAATCCCATTATCTAAAATTGTGATACAAGCTTCTTTTTCATTTGAAATAATTTTTACCCTCAAAATAGGGTGTTTGTTATTTGGATTATGATATTTAATAGCGTTTGAAATTAGATTTTTTAGAATTATTTCCAATCTAAATGAATCCCCCATAAATTCCCCTGTTTGCTCAATTTTTGAATCAAAAACCACATGTTGATCAAGGTTCTTTAAAGAATCATACACATGTGGTATGAGCGTTTTAAAATTAATAGAATCTTTTATTTCGTCAGCATGTGAGTTTTTATAATAATCGATTATATTTTTTATAAAAACATCTAACTTAATTACACAGGTTTCAATAAGTTCAAAATAGTTTTCTATGGGCTTTGATTTCTTGTTATCCTTTGATAATTGAACTATCCCCATAATAGACATTAGAGGTGCTCGTAAGTCGTGAGAAACACTGTAAACAAATTTATTTAACTCATCATTCGTTTTTTGAAGTTCTATGTTTTTTTGTTTTAACTCTATCCTTGATTTATATATAATAGCACAATTTTCAATAGCCAGAGAAAGTTTTTCCCAATCCCAAGGCTTCCGTATAAATCTACTAATTTGACCTCGGTTAATGGCATCAATTACAATATCAATATCTGCATAAGCTGTAATAAGCAGTCGCATGCTATCTGGATGTTTTTCCATAGTTTTTTCCAAAAACTCGATCCCCGTTGTAGTAGGCATACGTTGGTCTGAAATAATAACATGAATGCGATTATTTTCTAACATTTTAACACCATCAGATGCACTCAGTGCCGTATATACCTCATACTCTTTACGAAAATAAGCATGAAAAGAAATTAAATTATTTTCTTCATCATCAACATATAAAACACTTATTTTATTGAGCATTGTATCATTCTTAATTTACTATTATTTTGCTTATTTTTTTATTTAAAATTATCAAGACTTTTGTACCTATACCATAGCTCGAATTTATTTCCATTTTAGCATGATGGGATTCTATAATTTTGAAAACAATAGACATTCCTAAGCCGGTTCCTTCACCTACATCTTTAGTTGTAAAAAACGGATCAAAAATTTTAGCTTTTACTTCCGGAGTCATTCCTATTCCCGTATCCTCAAAACTTAGACAAATGTTTTCACCTGCAACATAAGATTTTATTACTAATTTTTTTTCGTTTTCATTTTTCTTCTGATTTAAAGCGTATATAGCATTACTTAATACATTCATAAACACCTGATTTAGCTTACCTGGTAAACATTCTATAAGTGGAATTTCATCTAATTCTAATATTATTTGTGTGCCTTTTGAAATAGTGTGTTTTAATAAAGCTAATGTTGATTCAACTCCTTCATTAATATTAGTTTCTTTAACTTCACTTTCGTCCAATCTTGAAAAATTCCTTAATCCGGCTACAATTTCTGCCGTCCGTTTTGCACCATCTTCAATGCCTGATAAAAGCATTTCTATTTCTTTTTCAAGATAATTTAAATCTACTTCTTGTTTTAACACTTCAATTTCTCTTAATCCATCTTCCTGTGAGCTCGTTAAAGTTAATTTTTCATATTTTCTCACAACTTTTAAAACGTCAGAAATATCCATTTTTAATGGCTTCAGGTTAGCACTTACAAAGTTGATAGGGTTATTTATTTCATGTGCTATACCCGCTGTTAGTTGACCTAAAGATGCCATCTTATCAGCATTAATAAGTTGCATTTGGGTTTCTTTTAAGTTAGTAAGTGTTAAGCTTAGTTGCTTATTAGCCTCTTTTAATTCAACTGTTCGTTCTTGTACTTTGTGTTCCAACATAATATTCTGCTCAGTTATCAGTTTCTTATTGCCTTCCAAGGCTAATAAAGTTGCTGCCTGAGATTCTTCTTTTTCTTTTTTTAAAATATTGATGCGATCAGCTAATGCCAATGAAAGTAAAACTACTTCTATTGCTGAGCCAATTGGCATCATATAATAAGTAAAATTATTATAAGGCAGTATCCCCAGATCTTTCATTACATAAATTGAAACGCCTATTAAAAAAATAAACCAAGCTATTAAAAAAAATTTAGCAGGGCGATACCCTTTTCTGTAGATTTTATAAGCAACTATTAGCATGAAAATTGAAACTGCTGACGCAACAATTTCAATAAGTATAAAACTTGCTTGGAAAAAACCAATAAGAGCAATTATGAAAGCAATGGAATATCCAAGAGTAAATACGTGGTAAAAATTATTAAGTCTTGGTAGAAAAGTAGAAGTTGCTAAAAAGTGTCGCATGAAATAAAGCCCGGCAATACCTACTAAAGGTGGGAAAATAAAA
>CAJCJB010000153.1 GCA_903970545.1 Candidatus Saccharimonadota bacterium
TCAGCAGGTACACCCGGACAAGCTTTAGGGAACTGTAGTTTAAAATAAGGTGTTACACCGTATTCTACTTTATCTAATTCGCCGGTAAGTGCTGCACCAATTAAAGCACGTGTATACGATAATTTAATGCGGCTACCCACACCGTACTTACCACCAACCCAGCCGGTGTTTAACAGCCAAACATTTACTTTATGCTTTTTAAGTTTATTGCCTAATAGCGTTGCGTATTTAGCAGGATGTAACGGTAAAAACACTTTACCAAAACAAGCAGAGAAAGTTAATGTAGGTTCGGTAATACCCATTTCAGTTCCTGCAACTTTTGCTGTGTAACCACTTATGAAGTGATACATAGCTTGCTCAGGAGTTAACTTAGATATAGGAGGTAATACACCAAAAGCATCACAAGTTAAGAAGAAGATATTTTTAGGGATATCACCCACAGCAGGTTCTACTGCATTTTCAATATAAGAAGAAGGATAGCTTACGCGTGTGTTTTCTGTTTTGCTGATATCATCATAGTTAACGGTAACGGTACCTTCATGAAAATTGATATTCTCTAACAGTGAACCAAACTTAACAGCATTAAAAATCTGAGGTTCTTTCTCTGCAGAAAGGTTTACGCATTTTGCATAGCAACCGCCTTCAAAGTTAAATACCGATTTATCGCTCCAACCATGTTCATCATCACCAATCAATTTACGGTTAGGGTCGGCAGAAAGAGTTGTTTTACCTGTACCTGACAGACCAAAGAAGATGGCAGTATCTCCATCCTTGCCAATGTTTGCCGAGCAGTGCATAGGCAACACACCTTTTTCGTGTGCTAAGATGTAGTTTAGTACAGCAAAGATTCCTTTTTTAATCTCGCCTGTATAGGCTGTTCCACCAATAAGGATTGTCTTTTTAGTGAAGTTAAGGATAGCAAAGTTATGCTGACGGGTACCATCTATTTTAGGGTCTGCTTTAAAACCGGGAGCATTAATAATAAGCCACTCGTGTTTAAAGGTTTCTAACTCAGCAGCAGTAGGGCGTAAGAATAAGTTATAGGCAAATAAATTACTCCAAGGGTATTCATTTACTACGCGAATATTAATACGGTAAGCCGGGTCGGCACAGGCATACGAATCGCGCACAAAAACTTCTTTGCCCGATAAATAGGCAAGCATACGGTTATGTAATAAATCAAACTTATCAGCTTCAAAACGGTTGTTTACATCGCCCCACCAAACACTGTCTTTTGTGTTATCATCATACACCACAAACTTATCTTTTGGCGAACGTCCGGTAAATTCTCCTGTATCAACAGCAAGGGCTCCGGTATCGGTTAGTACGCCTTCTCCACGTATAATGGTTTCTTCTACCAGCTCGGCAGGGTGTAAATTCCAATAGGCTGCTTCCACATTACCTAAACCTAATTGGGCTAAACTTTGGTCTTTGGGCTTAATTCCGAATTCGTTCATGTATAAAAGGTTAAAATTAAGAGCGCAAAGATAAAAAAAGTAGGCTTTTTTTGAAAGCTAAGGCAAAGATGTAATGAACAGTTTATAGGAACTTATTAACCCCTGCAACGGGAATTGAAGAGCTTATTTTCTTCTACATGCACCATTTCTTTATCCAGTATTTGTTCTTTAAGCTCTTTAATAAACTTCTTCCTTTCGTGTTCTTTTAGTTCTTTTAAATGAAAAAGGTAATTGGTTTCTCCCTCTCTACCCATCTGACAAACCTCAAACTCAACCTTTTTATGGAAGCCTTTTATAAAAGCATCTATCTTATCTTTTGTTTTGCCATCAATGCCCGAGCCTTTGCTGATAAACGAAACTACTAACTCATAAGTCTCATTCTTTTGTGTGAATTTTAATGCTGATTGCGCCATGCAGATATGAGATGTGAGTATTGAGAATTGAGAGAGGAGAATTATATAAAGTAGTTTTTTCATTGTTTTGTTATTTAATTTATTTGAATTGATAAAAGTTTGAATAAGGTCTGTAAAAAACACCACCGTTGGTAGAAACCCAAACTTTATTATTACACTTTACAAGACCCGTTATTGTTTTTCCTGTGAGACCATCGTTTACTATTTCTTTAAAATTAATGGTTGTAGATGTTATGCTTACTTGCCATAACTGGTCACCAAGGTAAGCAATCAGGTTGTTATCAAAGTTTAATATTACTAACCCGTATCTGTTTACATTTACAGTAAATTGTAAACTCCATGTTTCTCCATTATTAGTAGTTTGGTAAATAGTTCTTCCTCCATCTCCAAACCCGGTAGCATAGTAATTATTTTGATACTTAAATATACAGTTAAAAACATCATTTAATACGGGCTTATAAGTTAGATTTTCTCTTACCAAATAGGTAGTATCATTAATTCCTACAAAAAAACGATTACCAAAAGATGTTACTTGAGGAACACATCCAGCGCAGTTTGTCATGCTTAGTTTTTGAAAATTCTTTACCGTAAGAATATAACTGCTATCACCAGTATCCCAAAAATAAAAATAAGCATGGGTAGTGTCTTTAGTTATTACAGGATAAATAACTCTTCCGGAGTCGCTTATTGCGATAGAAGCTGTTAGTGCATTAGTATTAGGAATAAAAGAAACAAAATTAGTATCAAATGTAATTGCATAGCCGAATCGTCCATTGTTATATCTCACAAAGGGATTAGTAAAGTTTATTGTATTATATCTTTTTACTTGACTACTGCCATAAGTAGTACACATGTTTTTAGAAACAGGTAGCTTGTTATCATAAAACGAGCTGCCTCCAATTGGGTAAATGCCCCAACCATTTGTAATTGAATCATAACCTAAGCAACTGCTTGGCAGTGGAGAATAAAAAATAGCTATTCCATTTGCAGCGCATGCTGTTGATACATTTTGTGGGAAACCATTAAAAGCAGGTTCAGCTTGCCAAGCATGTTGTACTGTATCAATAATAATTTTAGGTACTGCTATTGCCGTAGCCTCCTCTTTTTTGCAGGAAAACAACAAGCTAAAAACTATAATCAGAAAAAAGAGGTTAAAAAGCTTGCTCATTCAAAGGCAAATGTACTCAAAAGCCTAAAATAGAGGTTGTTTTAGTAAAAAGAACACCCTCAACAAGAAGAAAGTGTACATTATCTTGATAAGAGTGTACATTGTCTTGATAGAAGTGTATATTACCTTGATAAGAGTGTATATTACCTTGATAGAAGTGTATATTACCTTGATAAGAGTGTATATTACCTTGATA
>CAJCJB010000154.1 GCA_903970545.1 Candidatus Saccharimonadota bacterium
TATATTAAAAGGAGCCGCCGCAAGTGCTTTGTACGGTGCAGCGGCCGCTAGAGGTGTAGTAATTATAACCACTAAAACAGGAAAAGGAAAAGCATCGGTAACTTTAAGCTCTGGTGTAACGTTTGATAATCCTATTTTACCTGAGTTTCAAGACAAGTATGCACAAGGTAGTAATGGCGTATATGTGGATGGCAACAATGGTAAGCTAAGTTCATCTTCGTGGGGGCCACTTATTGATGGCCTAATGGTAAATGGACAGCCTGTACAGAAGCACGATCCAAGAAAAGAATTTTTCAAAACAGGTTTCACAACAGATAACACCTTAGCGGTAAATGGTTCAACAGATAATTCTACTTATCTAGTTTCTTACTCTTACCTAAAAACGAATGGAACGGTGCCATCTACGGATTTTGGGAGGCATTCATTGTTCACAAAGTTTTCTAATAAAATCACTAAAGATATCACTGTTACCGGGCAGTTTAACTATGTTAATTCTGTAAATAATCGTTTAGCCGAAGGTAACGGATTGGCAAGTCCTTATTGGACGGTTTATGCCGCTCCAATATCATGGGATCCATTCCCCACCACAAATCCTGATGGATCACAACGTGTATACAGAGCGGCCAGAAACAATCCATATTGGTTGGTTGATAATACCAAGTTTGTATCTGCAGTTAACCGTTTTTTACCTGTACTTACAGTAAGTTATAATCCTTTGCCATGGTTAACCATAACTGAACGAGGTGGTGCTGACATTTACAATGATAACAGTAACTATCATGAAGCACCTGGTATAGTCGGCGGAGAGTCTGCAGATGGCAAAATGTACAATCGTGAGATAAACTATAAACAGTTTAACAATGACATTATTGTCGAGGCGAAAAAGAATTTTAATGAAGATTGGTTTGGTAGCATACTTGTGGGTAACAACATTCTAAGCAACTCTCAGCGGATTGTATTTGACAAGGGCGTAGGCTTATCTGTTGATGATTTTTATAACATTAACAATGCTTCCACTCAGATATCTTCTATAAATAATTATACGAAAAGAAAAATTGGTTATTATGCGCAGTTAACGACCGAGTATAAAAGGATGGTATCTTTATCTTTAACTGGGCGTTATGATGGCACTTCGGTTTTGAGCCAGGATAAAAACTATTATCCTTATGGTTCTGCTTCAGCAGCATTTATTTTTACTGAGCCACTTCATCTTGAAGATAATGCCATATTAAATTTCGGTAAAATCAGGTTGTCTTATTCTTATGTAGGAAATGATAACGTAGGCCCATACGCATTAAGCACGACATACGTACACCCGGTAATTTCAAATATTGAGTTTCCTTATCAAGGCCAGAATGGATTTTTGCTTACCAACACTTATGGTGATCCAAATCTTAAAAATGAGGGATTAAAAGAGTTTGAAACTGGAATTGAATTAAAGATGTTTAGAAGTAGATTGAGTTTGGAAGCCACTTATTTTGATAAGAAAAGTGTTGATTTAATTACTACAACTCCAATTACGCCATCATCAGGCTTTAACGCTGCTACCATCAATGCGGCAAGCATGTATAATAAGGGTATAGAGTTAATTCTGAACGGTACACCTATTAAAACAAAAGATATTACTTGGAATATCGGCCTTAATTTCTCTAAAATTAAGAATGAAGTTACAGAAATTGGTCAAGGCCTGGAGAATATACAATTTGCAGGCTTTACAAACCCAGGTATTTTTGCCTATAAAAACCAACCTTATGGCGTAATATATGGTTCGAGGTATAAAAGAAATGGTGATGGTAAATTATTGATCGATGATAAAGGATACCCAATTATTGATGATCAACTTGGTGTAATCGGAAATACCACACCAAAATGGAATGCGGGTTTAACTACCAGTTTTTCATATAAGGGACTTAGTTTATCAGCAGTATTTGATATGAGGTATGGTGGTGATGTTTATAATTTGGATGGCCATTATCTAGATTTTTACGGAACAACCAAAAAAACGGAAGACAGAACAGCGACTAAAGTATTTGACGGTATTAGAGAAAGCGACGGCGCGGTAAATACCACTGTAGCTAAATTAGATCAGGGATATTACCAAAATAATGAAAGTGTTGTAGATGAAACTGGAGTAGAGGATGGTACTTATTATAAATTGAGACAAGTAACATTGGCTTATAACTTTAATCCAAATTTTTTAAAGAGAACACCATTTAAGGGATTAAGTATAGCTGCCACGGGCAGAAACTTATGGGTTTATGCTCCTCATTACACAGGATCAGATCCCGAAGTGAGTTTGTATGGAACTGGTAACGGCGCAAGTTTTACCAATTTTGTTACCCCAACAAACAGGAGTTATAATTTTGCAATAAAAGCAACCTTTTAATCTAGAAAAACCATGAAAATTATATATTATTCAATAGCCACTTTATTACTGCTTTCTTTTAGTAGTTGTAAGAAATTTCTTGATATCAATCAAGATCCCAATAATCCTACAACGGTGCAGGAATCGTTGATTTTATCTCCTGTTGAACTTTATACCGCAACTCAAATTGCTGCTGGTTATCCATCGGTAACTACAGCCTATTGGACGCAACAACTGGCGCTAAATCAAGAATCACCCAATATTGATACTTATCGCATTACACCTACAGATGTAAACAATACCTGGAGTTTTGACCTTTATCCTGCTATCTTTTATAATTTACGCACCCTGATCAATAATGCTGATAAGAAAGGTAGTACTGCTTATTCGGGTGTTGGCAAAGTATTATTGGCTTATAATTTAGCTGTTTGCACCGATTTATGGGGCGATATTCCATATTCACAGGCATTTCAGGCATTAAATGGCACAAAACCAATATATGATTCCCAAGAAAGTATCTATAAGGTTATTCAAAGTACACTTGATGATGCTATTGTTAAACTAAGTAGTACATCTGCCGGAAAAGC
>CAJCJB010000155.1 GCA_903970545.1 Candidatus Saccharimonadota bacterium
ATAATTGTTAGGTATCATAAACTTAGGAGCGCCAATACTTCCTCCATTAGTTTTATCAAAACGCTTTTGAAAATTACTTGCGCAATTATTAATGTTTTCTTTTATAATATTATTTGCGTCTCCTGATGAAATTTTAATGAACTCATCCGTTTGCTTTATTCCTTCAGTAAGCTGCTTTGCATAATCTTCTACTTTTACTTTATCATTTTGATATAGGTTAGAAAGGTTTCTTAATAACTGCATCCACTGTTCCTTAGGGAAGTAAGTTCCTCCATAAATAGGTCTGCCATCAGGCAATACAAAACAATTAAGAGGCCAACCGCCATGTTGCGACATTAATTGCACGGCCGTCATATAAACATGGTCTACATCAGGGCGTTCTTCCCTGTCTACTTTTATATTTAGAAAATGGTTATTCATAAGTTCAGCTACCTGTTCATCTTCAAAACACTGATGCTCCATAACGTGACACCAATGACAGGCAGAATAACCAATACTTATCAGAACTAATTTATTCTCTTGTTTGGCTTTTTCAAAAGCTATATCACCCCATGCGTACCAGTTTACCGGATTATGCGCATGCTGTAATAAATAAGGACTCTTCTCTGAAATTAAATGATTAGTATGTTTTTTAGGGTTGTCCATGAAGAAGAATTATCTCTTCAGGAACTTACTTTGGCGGAAGTATAAGGCAATGAAAACAATATCAAAAATAGACATCAGAATATTAAGCGATACAACATTTGACAGCAAGAAAAAAAAATTAGCAATCAAATACATAATAAAACCTTTATATTTTCTTTGTTTCATTTGCAAAGCACCAAAGAAAGACAATCCCAAAATAAGCAAGTATATGCCGCTGCCAATAATTAGCTTACCACTTCCTAAATCTAAAAATAGTTGCAATTGTTTAACTTGCGATTCACTCATGTTTGAAGTGAGCAAGTCAAAATTTTCACCTAAATATATTAAAAAAGGTTTTGCACATAGCATAAGCATAAGTGCGAAGAACCCTATTATACTGCTATAAATAAAACTAAGTGTGCATAATATTTTTAACCCTTGAGGCTGTGTTTGTTCTTCAAATGAATTTACCTCTTCCATTATTTATAGGTTATGTAATCTTTTAACTCTTGTATGTTTTCATTGAACTGAGAAATATTTTTATTATAAAAATCCACCATAATTAATTCCTCCAACGTATAACGTTTTCCATCAATAAAGCCAACAATCCAAGCATCCTTTTGCCCTTTTCTGATTGCTTTTTGACGTTGCTCTTCAGCTCCTTTTATACCATAGAATTGACCTTGTGTAAAACGGGTAATTCCGTCAGGATAACTGATCGTTTCAGGAGTTCCATATTCTTTTAACTTCTCATATTTGTAATTTTCAGGATGACGATAAGCTCCTATCTGTACTTTAAAGGTCATTTTATCTGCACAAATCTTATCTCCGATAGCAAGTAGTTTTCTGTACGCATTTATATCGTTTAAACTTTTTCCTTTAAGCGTAGAAAAATCGAGCGTTTTAAATTCATCACAAGGTTGTTTAGGTGTAGCATTATCGCTAGGGTTTACTACTGTATTAGGTATTGATTTAATAGAATCAGGTATAGAAGTAAGTGTATCTAAGCCTGCAAGTATATCGTTCAGGTTTTTCACATTATGTGGATCAATATACCCATCCTTAACCATGTGAAAATCTTTTCGAAGTTCTACGAACTTAGTAAGTTTAGCTATATCTAAATCTTCTGTAATCTCTCCAAAATCAGCTGAACGAATATGGAACGTATAATTCTCTCCCGGACTAAGAGCAACCAAGTATTTACCTGTTTTTATATTTGATGTAAAGGGGCCTACTTTCTCTCCATTACTCTTTTTAGTAATCTCTATTTGAGCAGTAATGGCTTTATCGTTACCATAAACATACCCTAAAACCATTGCCAAAACAGGTTTCTCACCCAATATACCCGGAGTAACGGTAAATATGTCAGAACTACCATTACCCCCATTGCTAACGCGGTTTGAAGAGAAATAACCTTTCTGACCACTTGCATTCATTACATAAAACCTGTCATCATCGGTTGTATTTAAAGGATAACCCATATTTAAAGGGTCAATCCAAGCATTCTCTTTTTTAATGGTGTAAAAGATATCATAATCACCTATACTATTATGACCTTTAGAACTAAAGAAAAGCGTAAGCCCATCAGGGTGGATAAAAGGCGCATCTTCATCATCGGGTGTATTAATTTTATCTCCGAGGTTTTGTATGTTTTTCCAAGAGCCATCGTCTGCTTTTTCTGCGATGTATAAATCTCTACCCCCTAAACCACCCTTACGTTCACTGGAGAAATAAAGATATTTTCCATCGGCAGTAACAGAGCAACTACCTTCCCAATAATTTGTATTTACGTCTCCTTTTACTCTTGTAGGAATGGTCCACGAATCACCTTCCAAATGACTTTCATAAATATCTCCACTATCCTGTTCCGTGCTACGGTATGTATAAAGTGTTTGCCCATCTGGTGAAAGTGCTAAAGCACTTTCATTTTGTTTGGTATTTATATTAGGGATGGTTTGTGGTTCACTCCAGGTAGAATCACTATTTCTCTTTGACATTAAAATATCTTCATAATAAGTTCCTTTATTAGGGTCTGCTTTGAATTTTCCTGTCATAAGCCCTCCGGTACTTTTTGGACCACGATACGTATATATAATTAAAGATTCATCAGCCGAAATTATAGGGGAATACTCCTGATATGTTGTATTAACCGGTGATCCAAGATTTTTAATATCAGCCTGTAGCATTTCCTGAGTAACATTTTTTCCGTACTCAGAGTTTTTAATTAATTTTTCTGCTTGCAGTTTGTCTGCATCAGATGGATTAGTAGATAAAAACTGATTAAATGTTTTTATGGCATCATCAAAGCGATAATTTATGTGGTACGCCTTTCCTAAATTAAGCAGCACACTGGTTTCCTTAGGTTCCATTTTATAAACAGCTTCGAACAAAGTAACTGTTTCTTGTTTTTTATCGGGTAAGTGAAAGGCACACATACCTTTTTGGTATTTATAGTACGGATTTGAAGGGTCTCTCTTATCTAATTTGTCATAACAATCATACGCTCTGGCATAATCTTCAATCTCAGAAGACATATAAAATTCAGCCGATTCGTTTAATTCGTCTATACTTTCTTTTTTGTTTTGAGCCTTTAAACCCGTTGATAATAGGGTAATCAGCGTAAGTAAGCTTATTATTTTTTTCATGCTGTATTGATTTTATTTTTCATCTGATAAGAACAGTCTTATTAGATGAAAATATACCTCAACTAAATTGCGACAAAATAAAGCCGACAATTAGCCATGCAAAAGAGAGTTATTTACAAGCATGTGTTAATTGCAATTAAAATAATTGCCAGTGAAGTACTATAGGAGCAATTTAATTAGGGTTTAGGAAGTGTAAAAGTAAAAGTAGTTCCTTCGTTTTCTTTACTGCTTGCAGTAATGGTTTGATGATGAGCCTCAATAATGTGTTTTACGATAGATAACCCAAGCCCTGTACCGCCTTGCTCGCGGCTACGCCCTTTATCTACACGATAAAAACGTTCGAATATACGTGATAGGTGTTTTTCTTCTAAACCAATGCCGTTATCTGAAATGCTTACACTTATTTTGTCTTTTTCAGGAGTAATAATAATAGAGGTTTCTCCATTTTCTTTGCCATACTTAATAGAATTTGAAAGTAGATTAGCAAGTACCTGTCTGATACGAAATCTATCAGCATTTACTTTAATGACCTTTTGAGAAGTAGTTAGATTAAGGATTATATTCTTTTTCTGTGCTTGTATTTCTATTTGCTTACAAATATCATTTACCATCTCAACAAGATTAAATTTTTCTAAATCTAACGAGAGTGTACCTGTTTCAAGCTGGGAAATGGTTTCTAAATCATCTATAATATTAATCATCCTGTCAACACTCTTATCTGCACGTTTTAAATACTCTATATTTATGCTAGGATCGTGAATGCCTCCATCAATAAGCGTAGCTATATAACCTTGTATATTAAAGATGGGTGTTTTTAATTCATGCGATACATTTCCTAAAAACTCCTTGCGGTAGTTTTCCAGTTTCTTTAAATGCTCCAATTCTTTCTGCCTTTCGTTAGATAGTTGTATTATCTCTGCATTAAATCGTTCAAGCGGGTCGGCAATATCATCTGTATAATCTGTAGTGGTTTTGATTTCGCTGACCGTATGAAGCTTGCGCAACTTTACTAAGGTCTGTTCAATCCTTCCAAAAATAATTCTTTGGTAAAAGAAATTGAAGAACAAAAATGACAAGACAAAGCAAAAAAAGAAGATAACAAGTATGGCATAGAAAGGTAACGTGAACTTAAAGAAGATAGATAAACCCCAAACGGAT